>JALQST010000650.1 GCA_023264315.1 Nodosilinea sp. BSH.14 | reverse complement strand
AATTTCTTCACCGCTTCTATGTCGCGGATAACATCAATCTTGCTGCCGTCGTGCAGCGTCACGGTTTCGATTTGGATTCTCACGGCTGGCCTCCCTCCAGCGCGGCGCGGGCTTTATCTAGTGCCACGCGCTCTAGGTTGTTAGTCGCATAAGCAAATGCAGTAACCATTCCGTTAAGCGCCTCCCGCAGCTTGGCGTTCTCGGCCAGCGTCGCCTTATGGCACGCGATCGCGGCCTCCTCGGCACGCTCGGCTTCGGATAGCTCGGCGCGGAGTTGGTCGCGTTCTACTTGCAAAGCCATATAGTCATCATAGCCGAAATATGGTCCTAAACCCGGATCGGCTTTATCGAGCCACTTCTGCTTTGCGTCTGCAACTTCCGCCAGTGCCGAATCTCGCTCGGCGGTTATTTGCTTAATCTGCGCGTTCAGTTGGTCGATCTTTGCCTCCGCCATCGCGGGTGAGTATCCCCATGCGTAAACCTCAAGTTCCTTTTGCGCTTCCGCCAGTTCCT
>JALQST010000064.1 GCA_023264315.1 Nodosilinea sp. BSH.14 | reverse complement strand
GTCATACTGAGAATTGCTGCAAGGATGATGGAGAGAGGGGAATCGAGGGTGTGCCACCCGATCTGACCGGGGAACTACCCTAGTTGGCCTCAGGGGGGATGAGGGTCGTTGAATCGTCGTGGCCTGACGGCAGAATAGCGGGTATCGATGGGGAAAGCCCGCCCGCCGCCGAGCATTTCTCAAGGTGAAGGAAAATCGCTTCCACCACCGCTTCACTCACGGTATAGCCATTTTCCAGACTGGGGCAACACCAGCGCCAGGTAGGCAGGTGGCCGGGGGGAGCATTACCGGTGAACTGCAAGCTTTTGTAGGGCTTGACCCCCCCGGTGAGGCTAAGCCGGGAACCCCGCCAGTTGAGGGCGCGGAGAAAGTCTCCAGGGCGTTGCTCCACCTGGTGATAGACCTGGCGCTGGGCCTTGAAGCCAAAACGGCCTCGGCTATAGCGGCTCCAAAGGTGGTCGATGGTGAGGAAATCGACACAGGGCAGTTTCAGCACGGCCTCACGATCCACGGGTTCCATGGTGGGCCGCAGGGCCTTGAAGATGACGTGTTCCGTCTCTTCGTCGGCCTCGCGCCAAAGCTGCGCCCATAACAATTGTCGCAGGCGGCCATAGTCTATACCAAGGGCAGACTGAATGGATCCATACAGTTCACTGCGTACCGCCTCCTCCAGCCGCAGCGCCTCCTCGGCGTCAATGGCCCAAAGGTGGCGGGCCTGCTCCAATCGGCCCCGGTCAAAGTCGGGGGGGTAGAGGGTGGTCTGCATCGCCTGCCGCAGCATATCGCGGTACTGGCTCAAAGCTTGCTGACGTTCAAATTCATTCTCCTGATCCTGAACGCGGGATTTTAGCTGCTCGGTGGCTCGCAGGACGGCTTCGGCTTCCGCCAAATGCTGCTGATGCATGGCCTCCGCCTGCACCTGAATGGTGGTTAGCTGATCCTGATACAGCCCTTGGGCCACCGCCAGGGGCAACCCCAGATTCTCGGCCAGTTCCGCCAATACGGCCCAGGTTTCCTCAGAAAGCGGACGCTGGCGGGCCAGTTCCTCCAGCAAGACTTGATTGAAATAGCCGCTTTTTTCCGCCAGGGTTCGGTAGGGGCCAAGGGCCTGGGCTTTTAGGGCGTTGGCTTCCGCTTCCGACAGCTCCAACTGCTGGCGCAGCACCTCCAGATTGGCTTCCTCGGCGGGGGACAATTCCCCATGGGTATGGCTATAGGTGTCGGCCTTGGCCAGGTAGAGACTGCGGGGATCCACCATGGCCTCTACCAGGTCGATGATCTGGGCCAAGACCTCGGGTTCCTGGGTATGCACCTGCACCGCCAAAGCCCCGTGGCGCACCTCCACCACCGTCGGCTGGGGATAGTCCTCCAGGCGATCATACAGCCGCCGCACCACCACCCGCAGCCGATCCGCCGGGATCTCAAACCGCACCCCCAGCCATCGCTCCGCCTGAAACGGCCCCTCGCCCTGGGGTTGACGCAATACCTCCAGGGCCAACGCCCCTAACCCATTCAGGGCGCGGAGATCCGCCTGGAGATATTCCACCTCCGTCCTCGCGTTCTCCCGAGAAAGATTGGGATCCACTAATTGCACAACAACCCCCAAACGGGGCTGATTTCTATCCTCCGGCATGGGCATTGGCCCTGTGATGGCAGTATCTAGCCACAGTTATACCAGTCCCACCCGTCCCTGGAACGAGGATCGCTTCCGGATCCCCTCTCTTACAAGGCGAAGGGCTGGGGGTGAGGTCTGACTGAGTTTGGCGAAGGCGCTGGTCTACAATCGACATCGGCAGCGATTTAGGAGCGTCCACCCTTGTACCGCATTCAAATCATCCACGGCCCCAATTTGAATATGCTGGGTCGTCGCGAACCGGGCATCTACGGCACCCAAACCCTGGCCAGCATTAACGAGATGCTGCTGTCCGAAGCGGAGGTGTTGGGGGTGACGGTAGAGGCGTTTCAGTCTAACAGCGAGGGAGCCTTGGTGGACTGCATCCAGGCCACCTTTGGCCAAAAGGACGGCATTGTGATCAACCCCGGAGCCTACACCCACACCAGCGTGGCCCTGCGGGACGCCATCGCGGCGGTGGGCTTACCCACGGTGGAAGTTCACCTCAGCAATATTCATAAACGGGAGGAATTTCGCCACCATTCCTACCTTGCCCCGGTGGCGGTGGGCCAAATCTGCGGCTTTGGGGCCGAGAGCTACCGGTTAGGACTACGTGCCCTCGTCCAACATCTTCAAGCCGTCTAACCCTAGCCCGTCCGCCACGTATACTAAATTTTGAGTTACTCAACCATGTTGAGCCTTGCCCTTGATGCAGACGGGTGAGGAGACCTCACCCCTACGGGATGTCGTTACGGTGCGAACCATGGCCACCGCCAACACAGGTAAACCCACCACGATTAATTTTTTGGTCGAACCCACCCGCCAGGACTGGGTGGATCAAGCCCTGGCGGATTTTGACACGATTTTGCTGGATCATGCCCAGTGCGAGCGCAAGGCGGCGGGGGTGGCCCTAAGTTTGATCAACCGCTACCCCTCGGATCGGGAACTGATCACCGCCATGACAGAGATTGCCCAGGAGGAACTGGCCCACTTTGCCCAGGTGCATCAATGGCTAGATCGGCGCGGCGTTGCCCTGCGGCCCCTGCACCCACCGCCCTACGGGGCCAAACTGCGGGAACAGGTGCGCCCTGGGGAACCCCATCGCCAGTTGGATATTCTGCTGGTGTCGGCCCTAATTGAAGCCCGCAGCCACGAGCGGCTAGGACTGTTGGCCCAGCACTGCCCCGATCCAGCCCTGGCGGGGTTTTATCGCAGCTTGATGGCCTCCGAGGCGCGGCACTATGGAGCCTATTGGGTGCTGGCCACCAGGCGGTTTCCTCGGGCTGAGGTGGATGCTCGCTTGGTAGAACTGGCCGAGGCCGAAAGTGCCATTTTGGCTACCCTGCATCCAGAGCCCCGGATCCACAGCTAACCCCAGAGCAATCCCCAGAGCAATATCCCATGGCCGCCCCAACCTTTCCCCAGTATCAAGATCAGTTTCGGCAGTACCAAATCCGGAGTTGGCAACCGTCGGATCGGCAGGCAGCGGGGGAGGTGATCGCCACGGTTTTGGCAGAATATGGGCTGGGCTGGGAACCTCACCGCAGCGACCGCGACGCCCTGGAGGTGGAAACCCACTATTGGCGCACCGGGGGCGAATTTTGGGTGGTACTCGACGGCGAAACCCTGGTGGGAACGGCGGGCTACTATCCGGCACACCGGGGCGAGAAGGCGGTGGACATTCGCAAAATGTATCTGCTGCCCATGGCCCGGGGCCAGGGATTGGGCCGTTACCTATTGGGCCAACTGGAGTCCAGCATTCAGCGGAACGGCTTTCGGCACATTTGGGTGGAAACGGCATCGGTGCTGAAGGAGGCCGTGCAGCTTTACGAAACCAGTGGTTACCAGCCTGCCGACGGAGTGGAAACGCCCCGCTGTGACCGCATTTATCAGAAAATCCTGACCATATCCTGACGGAATGCGAGGATATGGCCCCTTTTCTCACCCGCCCAGCGCTTCGCTATAATCGCTGCATCGACATTGAGACGGTACGTTGATTGCCATTTATCCCGGCAGTTTTGACCCCATCACCCTGGGGCATCTGGACATTATTTCCCGTGGCAGTCGGCTGTTTGAACGGGTGATCGTTTTGATTTCCCACAATCCCAACAAAGTGCCGATGTTCTCCATTGCCAAGCGGATTGACCAAATTCAAACCTCGGTGAGCCACCTCGGCAATGTTGACGTCGATCACTACGATGGCCTCACCATTACCTATGCCCACCAGCACCAGGCCCAGGTGTTGCTCCGGGGATTACGGGTCTTATCAGACTTTGAGAAAGAGCTACAGATGGCCCATACTAATAAAACCCTGGCCGAAGACCTAGAAACCTTGTTTTTAGCCACTTCCACGGAGTATGGATTCCTCAGCAGTAGCCTGGTCAAAGAAATTGCCCAGTTCGGTGGCCCCATTGATCACCTTGTTCCTGACCACGTAGCGCGAGACGTTTACCAATGTTACGTCAAGACCCCACAGCCTCCAGCGCCGACCAACCCCGATCTGGCCCCGACAGCACCGCCAACGGCAGCACCGCCAACCGCCAACCCCGGGTCGGAGACGTAGACATTCAGCAGGAACTGAACAAGCTGGAGGAATTGATCCTCGAAAGCCCCCGCGTTCCCTTCAGTGGGCGCACCCTGATCGACGAAGATCAACTGCTGGATCAACTGGATGCCATTCGCCTAAACCTACCCCCGGCCTTTCGCCAAGCGGTGCAGGTGCTCCAACAGCGCGACGGCATCCTCGCCGAGGCAGAACGCTATGCCCAGGACTTGATCCAGGCCGCCGAGCAACAGGCCGAGCAAATTCTGGACGAAATGGGTCTGGTGCAGCAGGCCGAACAAATTGCCCGCCAGGTGCAGGCCCAGGCCCAGGCCGAATGTGAGCAAATCCGCGCCAACGTGCGTTCTGAGGTGGAACAGTTCAAGCGCCAGTCTCAGCAGGAATGGGACGCCCAACGTCAAAACGCCCTCAAGGAGCAGGAGATGATCCGACAGGAGGCCGACGCCTACGCCGACCGGGTGCTGTTCCAGGTGGAGCAACAGCTTGCCCAAATGCTGAACATTATCCAAAGCGGTCGCAGCCAGCTTCAGCCCCCACCGTCCGCCGCCCCGGCCAACAAGCGATCCAAGACGCTCAAATCCACTTCCCCTGTGGATGCCCGCGCCCGCGCCCAAGACCCAAACCACACGCCATGATCAGCTATCTGAAGGGAACCCTGGCGGAGGTACACAAGCCCGGAAACCACAAAATCATCGTCACCCTAGAGGTGAACCACATCGGCTACGAGATTCAGGTGCCCGCCCGTCAGCTTTCCAGCCTGCCCGCCGTGGGCGAAGCCACTCAGTTGTTCTGTCATTTGCAAGTGCGCGATGACCAGATGGTGCTGTTTGGTTTTGGCCAGCGGCGGGAGCGGGACTTGTTCCTGCTGCTGACCGGCGTCAGCGGCATTGGGCCCCAAATGGCCCTGGCTCTGCTGGATACCCTGGGCGACCAAGACCTGGTTCAGGCCATTGTTGCCGGAAATACACGACTGATTGCTAAAACCCCCGGCGTAGGCAGCAAAACCGCCGAGCGGGTCGTCCTCGAACTCAAAACCAAACTCCAAGCCTGGCAAACCCAGGCCGGGTTCTCCCCCATCCCCACTGGCGGCCCTATCGCCTCTATCCACGAGGAGGTGGAAATCACCCTCAGCGCCCTCGGCTACACCCAGGCGGAAATCCTTAACGCCATCCAAACCGTGGCCCGCCACAGCACTGCCTCCAAAAGCAGCGACCCCGAAACCTGGGTGCGCGAGGCCATCTCCTGGCTCAGCCAGCAGACCTAACCCCACCCGACCCCCGAGTTCCCTCGGTTTTCCAGGTTTTGCCACACTCCTGTTAAAAGTTCACCATTCTTTGTTAGGATAACTACCGGTGAAATGCACGGGCGATTAGCTCAGTTGGTAGAGCGCCTGCCTTACAAGCAGGATGTCACTGGTTCGAGTCCAGTATCGCCCATTCGTAATGTACAGTGACACGCTATTTGTCATCGGTGACATATTGATGTCGTCGGTGTCGAATTAGTGTCGTCGGGACAAAATCTTGTCGTTAAATGACTGGTGACAGATTAATGTCGCCAAAGGCCGTTGGACTTATGCCTGTTGTAAGGCAGGCGCTCCTTTCAACTCGCTTGAAACTTAAACTTGATAAAGATGAGATATCCTTCAACGCCCCATCTCCCCTGTGCAGGGTGGTTGATTGTGACGATCAAAGACCTGCATGATTCGATTCGCCGGAGCCCTTTCAACCTCCCCTGTGCAGGGTGGTTGATTGTGACACAGCCACACCATAAGCAGTCTCGTCCAGGCATACCTTTCAACCTCCCCTGTGCAGGGTGGTTGATTGTGACTTGCTAGGGTGAGCGGAACCTCCCGGCCCAGGCTGAGGCCAGCGATGATGTGGGACTGTCCCCGGTAGCGGGGGCGACTGGGACGATGGAAGGGGCTATCGAGGCGCTCTAGGGTGGAGGTGAGGCGTTTGGCATAGCCTGCTTGAGTGTCGGACAAATCACCTTTCTCGTTGAGGCGGGTGAGCACTTGGGCGACATCGGCAGCTTTTTCCTGGCGCACGTCGTCGGTGCCCTCGGCGCTCCAGAGGCGGGTATCGACGGTGCAGGAGAGGGTGAGGGTGTGGGCCTCCCAGGGGTGGCCTTGGTGGTCATCGCATTCTTGCCAGAAGATGCGGGCAGAACGCAGGGCAAAGAGGGCGCTAGAGTGCTGGTTTTTGCTGGCCCGCTTGGTTTCTTGGTCGTCGAGGAAGCGCTGAAACCAGGGCAGTTGTCGTTGGTCGCAGTAGATCTGAAACCGATGTTCGCTCAGACCGTTGAAGCGCACACAGAGACGACCGGAGGCATTCCGTGACCAGACGAGGTCTTCGTTGGTTTCAAATAGGATGGGGAAGGGGATGGTGCGGGGCGGGGCCAACAGTCTGTCTTGCCACAGCTTATGTTCGCGGTTGTCTTTGGGGACGGTAGTAGTGGCGGTGAGCAGGGTGGAGAGCCACGCTTGTCCGGTGAGGTCTCGGCCTTTGGGAAGGCGGGCTTCGAGTTGGTCTTGGAGACGTTGCACCTGAATTTCGGCTTTGCGGCGGCGGTGGGCAAACTTTTCGGGGTCTTCGAGTTGGTCGGGACTCTTGCCCCCGTTTTTGAGGAGATAGGCGGTGGCACAGCGAATCAGGGGCTGTTTGGCCTGGGCGTATTTCTTGAACAGATGCGCTCTGATGGCGGATGTCTCCGATTGGCCTGGATGCTCTTCCTCCTCAATCGCCGTTTCAGCGTCATCCAGAATCTGGGCAGCTTTATCTTGGATGTCTTCTAACGCATGGCCACATAGCTCCACCAGCTCGTCATCGCTTTTGAGGATGGTGAGCCAGGTTTGTTTGCCAGAGATTTGCTGCTGGAGGCGGCGTTGCAGGGTAAACCAGGATTTGAAGATGTAGTTGACGGCTTTCTCGGCGGAGGCATAGAACCGGGCGGGCTGACCGGAGAAGGGGGCTTCTGTTTTCAGGCTTTTGCAGAGCTTGGTCACAACATCGGCGGGATGTCGGCCCTTAATCCGCCAGGTTTCAAAGTCTTCGTGGGTGACGATGTCCTGGATGAGGGCGTTAATCAGCGGCGTGTTCTTTTCGGCGGCCAGTGTCCACAGGTATTGACGGGTCTCGACAGGGGCGACCAGGCGACATTGAATCGTTTTTTGGGCCATGTCCATTCACGACTTAATGGTTCAATTGTATTGTATTGTTTCTGCTAGAGTAACCCTGCTAAGCCATAGCTGCCAGTGAGGATGTGGCGATAGGGGGCATACAGTCGAGGGGCAATGGCTTGGCAGTGCAGGTGGCTTATCATTACAAGTGGCTTATCGTTTTGTAACGATAAGCCTTATTTGAAAAAGCTGATCTTTGAATCAGCTTGGGAATAATTACTGACGAAGGTTTACTGACCTGCCTCGTTCTATGGGAGGGCACCCTTGCCCCGTATTTTTGACAATATTGAGCTTGCCCTGCTCCCGGCACTAAAGGACACTCTGCACGATTCAGTTCGGGCTGATTTTTGCGTCGGCTACTTTAACCTGCGGGGCTGGCGGCAAATTGATGCAGAAATTGAGCCGTACCCCGGTGGTGAGGGGAACTGCTGTCGGCTGCTGGTGGGAATGCACCGTCCCCCGAAGGATGAAGTGCATAACGCTCTAGCCCTGGGGTCGGGGAATCCCGAGATTGATCGCAGTCAGGCCAAACGGTTTGTGCGGCGGATGGCCGAGGACTTTCATCGTCAGCTTTTGCTTGGAGCCCCAACGGAGGCGGATCAGGTGGGGCTTCAGCGGTTGCGGCGGCAACTGATGGAGAAAAAAGTCATCGTTAAGCTGTACACCCGCAGAACGCTCCATGCCAAGCTGTATCTGGTGCATCGTACGGATCGCATCACGCCCTTGGTGGGCTACTTGGGCAGTAGCAACCTCACCTTTGCGGGGTTGGGCTATCAGGAAGAGCTAAACCCCAAAGTGGGCGATACAACCATTAAAAGCACTTTCCTAAAAGGGTTTTACGGATTCCAGTAGTACATCCAGTACCCAATCTGTACCCGATAGGATTTTTGCGGGTTAGTTCTTAATGATGAGGTATCACTCAACAACTCAACATCTACTCAATCAATATCCTAAAAGCCTTATATATCAATGGGTAGAGTATGTTGAGTAACTACTCAACATTTACTCAACAATCACTCAACACCACTCAACTTTGGCCCCCCCATCGAACCGTGGCTATCCTGGGGGGTAGTTTGGTGCACTGTGGCTCCGGCAAAGGTTTCTGGTCAGCATGAATATCTCGGTGGGCGATCGCGTCCGGCTCCCTTCGGGGCGCTCCGGGGTGGTAGTGCAACCTGCGGGTAATCCCGTGGTTCCCTGCGATGTGCTGGTGCTGCTCGACAAACCAGAGGGCGGGCTAACCCATCTCTGGGCGGCTCCGGCGCTGCTGACTCTCTCCGAGGACAAATAACGATGGGCGCAAAATCTCGGCGTAAAGGCCAATGCGGTGAACGCGAAGTCATCCACGCACTAGAGGCGCTGCTGGGCGTTCCCCTGTCCCGTGAGCATGGACAAAGCGCCAATGGTGGGCACGATTGCACAATCCCCCTAGGCGGCGGCGTGGTGGTGTGCTTGGAAGTCAAGCGTTGTGAAACCGAAGAACATTTCTCCTGGTGGACTCAGGCGGCGCTATCGGCTGAACGTGTGCCCGGTGGCCTCCCGGTGCTGGTGTGGCGTAGGTCTCGTCAACCCTGGCGGGCAAGGGTGCCCCTGGGCTGGTTGATGGGGGTGGATTGGCCCCTCGATGGTTGGGCCGATACCACGGCGGTGCTTTCCCTCGAAGCCTTCGCCCTGGTGCTGCGCGATCGCGGTGCGGGTGCCAACCACGGTTAGTCCATGGCTCAGCAATTGGTTCAATTGAGGCGTATTGAACTATACTGACCCAACAAAAGAACCGACGCCTAGCGTATGCCCCTAGCGGGTTCTGGCGATTTTGGGCTGTGCTGAATTGAGCCGATGATGAGCCACTTTTCATGCGGGTTCTAGGCGCTCGATTCTAGTGGTGTTGCCCCACATCTTCGGGCGCTGGCTTAGCTCAGCCTCAATCCGGGCAAGCTCGTCGGGGGTGACTTGGATCCGGCTATCGGTGGGGTAGCGCTTCCCGTTGATGGTGTCAGCCAGTAGGTTTCCATTCCGCACAATAATCGCGATTTTCCCCTCCTCCAATGGCTTCGGCTCCGAGGGGCGGCGAGTCGGTAGAACTGCATTACTATCGGCGCGAATTTTGGCGGCGGGTGCCTCCGGTGTCACAGGTTGGTGGACGGCCTGTAACAGGGCGGTGATTTGCTCCGGGGTGCGGGTTGCCAAGGTGGCAATAAGTTCCTGGGCTTGGGCCTCCGGTAGGTTGTCTCGAAGTTGCAACAAGGGGGCTTTCCATTCAGCCGGAAGTCGAATCGTGGTGGTGGACATAATGTTGTGACAAGTGCGGGTGCCTCAATTGTAGACTTGCCCTAAAGCTGCAACACCCCACGGGGCAAACTGTCACACGGTTTCCCCTTCAGAATGGCTCAATCGCTATAGTAGGATAAGTCGAGTTATCGGCGGTTGACTTTCTGAGGTCACAGGATGAGTCAGGCGGAACTGTCACAAGTCGATGGGGTGGCGATCGCGCTCCGGGGGGATGGCAATGAGGCGGTGGTGCGGGCATGGCTGCGGACACACTCTGCCAATACCCGCAAAGCGTATGCGGCGGATCTGTCACAGTTTTTAGGGTTTGTGGGGCAAGCTCCGCTGGGGGCTGTGACACTCGAAGATTTGCAAGACTATGCGGATCACCTGCGGGTGACGTATCCCCATCCCCAGGGCGGTGATTCGTTGTCTCGGTCGGCTCGGCGCAAGCTGGCGGCGGTCAAGTCGTTGTTGGGTTTCGCTCAGCAGTGCGGCGCGATTCGCTTTAATGTGGGCGCGGCTCTGAAGCTGCGGCGGGGGCCGCAGACGATCACGGCGCGGCTCTTGAGCGAGGAACAGGTTTTTTCCCTCTTTGCGGCGGCGGCTTCGGCCCGAGATGAGGCGCTGCTGCGGCTGCTCTATGCCACGGGGGCAAGGGTCGGTGAGGTGTCGCGGCTGACCTGGGGTGATGTGGTGGCCCTGGCCGATGGTCGGGCGGTGGTGTCGGTCTACAGCCCCAAGACGGATACGAGTCATGCTGTCACCATTTCGGCGGATCTCCTTTCCCGGCTTGAAGCCCTGGCCCCTGATGCCCGTCGGGATGCTCCCCTACTCACTTCACGGCGGGGGAATGCACTCTCCCCACGGCGGATCCGGGAAATCGTGACCGCGATCGCAGACCGGGCGGGGGTAGACTTGCCCGTTTCCCCTCACTGGTTCCGACACTCCCACGCGACTCATGCCCGCAACCGAGGGGCGGATATGGCCACGATTAGCAAGACGCTGGGCCATAGCTCCCTGGACACCACTTTGCAGATGTACACCCACTTGGCGGGCGATCAAAGCTCTGGTGACTTCCTCCCGGTCTAGGGCTGGCCTGTTCTTTGCCGTGCAGCTAGATCCTCCCCTCCTGGGCTAGTTCTGCGGCCAATTCCGCTAAAACCTCCGGGGAAAGCTCCTGCTTTAGCTTTTGGGCCAAGTCTCGCCCGGTGGTCTTCTCGCTGATCCGAATGGTCTTCACCTGGGGCACAATACCTGCCTCAATGGCGGCGGCCCGGACACTCCTGAACCGCTTACCCTCCCCAATCTCGTCCAGTAGCTCCGGTGCGGCGGCCTTCAATCGGCGTTGTAGGTACTCCCTGGACGTACCCCGTCCTGTCGTCTTGGGAGTATGCGTAATTGTTATGTTATCACTATTACGCATATCAGCGGGATCGGCGGTGGCTCTTGAGACTGTGGACTGATTGATTCCCAGG
>JALQST010000649.1:243-513 GCA_023264315.1 Nodosilinea sp. BSH.14 | reverse complement strand
GCGGTCGAGCTCGCGGCGGAGCACGGCGGCTTCCTTCTTGGGCCGCATGGCGATGGCGCCGGAGGCCTCCATCCGCTCGAGATCCTTGAGGCGGTCGATGCGGGCGCGCATCGTGGTCCAGTTGGTGAGCATGCCGCCCAGCCAGCGCTGGTTCACATAGGCGGCGCCGCAGCGGGCGGCCTCCTGGGCGATCACCTCAGAGGCCTGCTTCTTGGTGCCGACGAACAGGAAGCGCTTGCCGCTGCGGGCGGCACTGCGCACCCACTTGTA
>JALQST010000649.1:0-233 GCA_023264315.1 Nodosilinea sp. BSH.14 | reverse complement strand
TAGGCGTTGTTCATGCAGACGGCGGTCTGCACGAGGTCGATGATGTGAACACCGTTGCGCGCGCAATAGATGTAGCGCGACATCTTGGGGTTCCAACGGCGAGTCTGGTGCCCGAAGTGGGCGCCAGCCTCCATCATTTCGGCGAGGGTGACAACAGCCATGAGTTGAGGGTTTCGGGTTCGCCTCCACCTGCCAGGGACCCGTTGGCCGCAGAGGCTCAGACCTCGCGGTGA
>JALQST010000648.1 GCA_023264315.1 Nodosilinea sp. BSH.14 | reverse complement strand
TCGATGACTTCGGCTTCGAAGAGCTTCGACTGTTCAACGACGAGATTGAAAAAATCGGTATGGCAGCATAAAGGGGGTTTACATCCCCTTCTTTTTGTGGCAGAATACAATTCTAAATTATGGAGACTAACATGACTACTGCAACAACCTACGAAGAACGTATGGCTCTGATCAAACAGATCGCAGAACGCAAGAACAAGATGAAGCGCATCAAAGCGCAATCCAAAACTGTTCTTCGTAAAGCACCTAAAGTTCAGCGTAAGATGATGGACGTACCTGGTGAAGATGCTTCCAAGAATCCTATGTACTGGACCGATGCTTCTAAATACGCCAACCAATACTATGGCGAAACCTTCCGTGAAACTACTCGCTTCGACAATGATTGGGACTAACATGACTGACACAAAACAAATTGAAATGCGCATCCACCAGGTGAAGAGTGATCTCTCGACGATCAAAACGAAAGCAGAAACTCTCGAGGAACAGATGCGAGAGTTCTTTTCGATCACCGATGA
>JALQST010000647.1 GCA_023264315.1 Nodosilinea sp. BSH.14 | reverse complement strand
CGGTGCCCATCGCCATCCTGGGAGACCTGCACCCCATCGAGCCATGGGCGGGACTCAACACCATCGTCATGGTGAAGCGGGTTCGGCATCTCTGGAACCAGATCACCCAAGAGACGATGGTGTATCTCACGTCGTTGCCCTGTGATGCCGCCGTCATGGGTCGGGCCATTCGCACCCATTGGGGCATCGAAAATCAACTCCACTGGGTGCTTGATGTCACCTGGGGGGAGGACAAGTCTCGCATTCGACGGGGACATGGGGGCGAGAACATGGCCCTCCTACGACGCTTGGCCATCCGTGTCCTGAACCAGGAAACCTCAAAGAAACGAAGTCTCAAGCAGAAGGCGAAGCGAGCCTCAATGAGCCCGGACTACATGCTCACTGTCCTTGCCGCAGGTCTGGCAACGTAGCACATTTTCTCGATGATTTTCTTGCGCTTACCCTGGTACTGCGACGAGGCTTAGAGGATATTTGGAAACACGGAGAAGGGGTATGAAAGGCCTCATACAAGCCTCCGT
>JALQST010000646.1 GCA_023264315.1 Nodosilinea sp. BSH.14 | reverse complement strand
GGACGCTAACAACAGTACAAAATTCTCAAAACAAAGAAAAGATGATTAATTTAACAGTAATATGGCTCAGACGGGACTTGAACCTGTGACCAAGGGCTTATGAATCCCCTGCTCTACCACTGAGCTACTGAGCCAAAAACTAAATAAAATATCAAATAGTACTTGTGTACGTAATTTGTGGGCGAACGACGGGACTCGAACCCGCGAGTGAAGGAGTCACAGTCCTTTGCCTTACCACTTGGCCACGCCCGCCACATATATTATACCGTCTCCAATAAAGCTATACTATTTTCATATTAATAAGATATATCACGACTAGAGATTTCAAAACCCAATCGCCACAATGACCACTGATTGATCCATTCAACGTATTGTAGTTTGCTGTTGTTTAATTCCTTATTTCTTTATTATTAGGTATTTATGCGTTTGTTGGCATCCATAGTGCTATTAAGCTAATTACTAATTATGCTGATTAGAGGAATGTCCTTTGGAGAAAAATCAATTAGTTCTATTTACAATCA
>JALQST010000645.1 GCA_023264315.1 Nodosilinea sp. BSH.14 | reverse complement strand
AGATCTTCAATTGACTCAAATAGACGATTCGCAATAAACTCCTTCGCAGAGTGCCAAACTAACTCGATTAAATTATAAGCTGTTAGTCATCTAAAATACACTAGCTAGATCTCTGTCAAAGCCTTTTGACAAGGGCTCTGGAGAAAGCCACCATGCAATTTAGATGCACATCAGCTTATGGAATGTTATTTGGTAGACCTTAAATTTGAAAGCTATGATGAAATTTTAGATTTTTCATCGTTTAAATCTAGATATCAGGCTCAGATAATACCATTAGTTTCCTTGGCCGAAAGTCAGGGGTTTGAAAGTCGATGGTGTTATCAGGCTGAAGCGATAACTAACTAAGGTTTATCTGCGATTTCATTTTGAGAAATTTGAGCGGCGAAAATTTGTGCAGCGGCAAAAAGAACTCACCCAGCTTAAATTTAACCCCGTCCTTTGGCGGCAGCTCAGCCCCATCGCCCGCGCCACCCTGGCCTACATCGCCCACACCACCCTAGACCTATACTACGATCAGATCAC
>JALQST010000644.1 GCA_023264315.1 Nodosilinea sp. BSH.14 | reverse complement strand
TGGCAGCCCACCACCACCCTGGAGCAGCTGGTGGCAGAGATGGTGGAACACGACAAGGAAGAGGCCCGCAAGGAGGCGCTGCTGCGCCTGAAGGGTTTCAACGTGGTGGGTTCAATGGAAAATCCCCCCACGAACCCCATGGCGGTGGAACGGGCCCGGGGCGGGTTGGGTTGATGGCTGCCACCAACCTGCTCCGGTCCAGCGACCGGATCTTCGTGGCTGGCCATGGCGGCATGGCCGGCAGTGCCATCTGCAGGGCCTTGGAACGTGCTGGCTACGGCAACCCCGGACAGGGGGGCGCCCTGCTCACGGCCAGCCGTCAGGAGCTCAACCTGCTCGATGCAGAGGCGGTGCAGCGCTGGTTCGCCGAGCAGCAGCCCACGGTGGTGGCCCTGGCGGCGGCCAAGGTGGGTGGCATCCAGGCCAACAACACCTACCCGGCCGATTTCCTGCTCGAGAACCTCAAGATCCAGAACCATGTGATCGAGGCGGCCTGGCGCAGCGGCGCGCGCCGGCTGTTGTT
>JALQST010000643.1 GCA_023264315.1 Nodosilinea sp. BSH.14 | reverse complement strand
CATCAGGGCAGGATCGAGGCCCAGCCGGTGAAACAGCAGCGGCAACACTGCTCCCGCCGTGGCCGCCAGGGTGCTGATGGCCACCAGGCTCAGCCCCGCTGACAGGGCCACGGTGAGGCTGCCGCCCACGAGCCAGGCCCAGGGCACCACGGCCAGGGCCAGCAGCAATCCAAGCAGGAGGCCGGCGATCGACTCCCGCAGGATGGCCGGCACCTCGCCAATGGATTGCAGCCGCTGGGTGCTCAAACCGCGGATCACCACCGTGGAGCTCTGGGCGCCCACATTGCCGCCGGTGCCAATCAGCAGCGGGATGAAGGCCGCCAGCACCACCACCTGCTTGAGCACCCCGTCCATCGAGGCGATCACCGCGGCGGTGCCGCTATTGGCCACCAGCAGCACCAGCAGCCACACCACCCGGCGACGGGCAACGGTGAACAGATTGCTCTGAAAGTAGTCGTCCTCATCACCGGCCTGCACCGCGCCCGCCGCATAAAGATCGCGCGTCGCCTCCTGCTCGATCACATCG
>JALQST010000642.1 GCA_023264315.1 Nodosilinea sp. BSH.14 | reverse complement strand
TGGTTTGGCCGTGGCCGAGGTCGATTAAGTTGAGAAATTCTCGCTGGGGCCGGAAGGGCTTGGGGGCTTGGCCTTGGAGAAAACGGCGCAGGTTTTCGTAGAGGGGCGGGCCTTGGCGTACGGCAAACACCCCCGCCTTGGGCCGAGGATGGTTGACCATGGTGGCCACATCCCCAGTGGCAAAGATGTTGGGATGGGACAGGGTTTGCAGGGTGTCGCCCACCTGGATAAAGCCCTGATCATCCAGGGAAAGGCCCGAATCCCGCAGCCAGTCCGGGGCGGAGGCATTTGTCACCCAAAGACGTGATCACACCCCAGCGCCAGCCCAGATTCGCTGTGGACAAGTTTCTGCCCCGTCGCCTCGTCTAGGGTAATCGCTGTTACCGCATCCTTGAGATGCACCTGAATGCCGCGCTCCTGGCAAATCTGCAACAGGCGGCGTCTCGTCCAGCGGTTGCGGCCCTCCGCCAGTTCAGACCCGCGATGGAAAAGGTGAAGGGTGGCCCTCACCCTAAATCCCTCTCCCATC
>JALQST010000641.1 GCA_023264315.1 Nodosilinea sp. BSH.14 | reverse complement strand
TATAGATAACAAAAAATCAACTTCTTGTCAACATGACGTTGTTACTGATCGAGCGATGATCTGGCACTGTGTCGCCACATCTTTTCCTTAACACTACGGATATTGCAGAATCAAGATCTTGCAGAAATTGATTCTTTTGAGGGGAAATACTAGGCCAAGGGCATAAAATTGAAGCAATTTACTTAAGTGCCGAGCTTCTCTCAGCCGTCTTATATTGCGGAAAATACGTAGTGCTTCATTCAGCACAATGAGGGTGATTGCAAGCAGGCGATGGGCCATTCGGCCAAGTTTGCGGCCATGGGGTATTCGTCTCTTCATTGAAGTCGATACCACAAGCGCAGGAAGCCCAGATGGCGCATTGCTCTATCCTCTGAATCAGCCCACACCATCTTTGCGGCCTCAAGCTGAACCTGAGTAGGATCTTCCCCCGGGCGGCTCATCGGGCGTCTATTTCCCTGACCAAAAATAATGGGTTTCAAGCCCCGCCCTTTTAGGGCGGCTTTCTCTGAATAAGCTTGCTGCTATTTAT
>JALQST010000640.1 GCA_023264315.1 Nodosilinea sp. BSH.14 | reverse complement strand
ATTGATTGCAACGCTGGTGAGCAAACTGGACTGGAACCAGCCCCGGTGTTGGTCCGATCCTTCCAGATAGACATCGGCGGGATAGGACAGTTGGTTCTGGTTCACCACCCCGGCCCAGGAGGTGCCAGAGTCAAACCACACGTCCATGGTGTCGGTGCCCTTGCGGTAGCGATCGGCCCGATCGCGGTAGGACTCCGGTAATAGATCGGCAACGTCAGCCGTCCACCACACATCCGAGCCCTTTTCCGCCACAAGCGCTTGGATATGGTTGAGGGTTTCCCCATTGATCAGGGCTTCCCCCGTTTCCTGGTCGTAGAACACCGGAATCGGCACGCCCCAATTGCGTTGGCGGGAAATACACCAGTCCGATCGATCGCTGACCATGGCCGTAATCCGATTTTGACCCTGGGCTGGGATCCACCGCACGGACTCGATCGCCGCCAAAGCCGCCTCCCGGAAGCCATCCACCGAGGCAAACCACTGCTCTGTGGCCCGGAAAATCGTCGGCTTTTTCGTGCGCCAGTCGTAGGGATAGCGG
>JALQST010000063.1 GCA_023264315.1 Nodosilinea sp. BSH.14 | reverse complement strand
AGGATGCGCAGAAACGGGCATGGGTGTAGTGACGGTCTTATCTTTTCCCCCACCCCAGGGCCAAGGGTTGCACCATTGCGGCGGCCAAGGTGGTGTTGGAGGCGGCGGTGGCGGCAGGGGCTCCGGCGGATGTCAATGGCTGGATTGACGAACCCACGGGGTCCCTCTCCCAAGCCCTGATGCAGTACCGAGACATCAACCTCATTTTGGCCACGGGTGGCAACGAAGCTGAACACACCTTCTTGACCCACCTAGAGGGCATCGCCGACCAAGCCTTCGACGACCAATGCACCCCCGCCAACCCCCGCTATCCGCTGATTACCGACCTCAAGGATCTCTATACCGCAGCCTACCAGGGCGTTCAGATGGAGGCCACGATCTCCGCACCCACGGCCCAGGGCCTTGCGATCTACGGAGGATCGTTTGGCGGCAGCAATTCGCCGTAGAATGAAAACCTGTGACTTGGCCCCGCTAGATAACGCCCATGGACATCGCGAGTTTTGTTGACACCCTGGCCGGGAAATGGTTTTCCCAGCGCACCACCCACTACCTAGCCAATCAAACCTCTAAGGCGGGGCAGTCTAACCTATTGATTGAGGTGCTGCCCGCCACGGATGCGAGCTTGGTGGAACTGTGCGAAGCCCAGGGCCAAGAGGCCGCACAGATTCTGTGCGGCCTCAAGATCGATCAAGACAGCCGCATGGATGGCGACACCCGCAATACCCAACGCACCACCCTAATGGTGATGTTGCAACCGGGCGACGACGGGCAGGGCGTGTTACTGCAAGCCAGCCCCAAGGAGCCCGTGCCCCAGGGGCAGTATGGCTTTGATGACGATGTCCTCACCCTGACCACCCAAACCCCAGAGGGCACGGTGCAAGAACGCCTGTGGTTTGCCAATCCCAACCTCCGGATGCGCACCAGCGTGTTCAAGGTGGGCGATCAGGAACAGATGGCCTCCTTCTGCTCTGAAATTCGCATGGGCGGTGCTCCCGCGAAGGACTAGCGGTAGGGGTTAGCCTTAGGGGTTAGCCTTTCTCCAACAACTGACCGTCCATGTCGTCTAGCCCCGGCAAAGTGACCAGGCTCAAATCATCCGCCGCCGCCATCCGGTCGCCATCCTCGGCGTCAAAGGGAAACACGGAGGATACAATTGCTTGCTTCGGGGCAACCAGCAGGTTAAAATAATAGCTTTGGAATGCTTCCAAGCCTAATTTTTTCGGAGAGTAAACGTTTATGGCGCGATATCGAGGTGCCCGCCTACGGGTAGTTCGGCGGTTGGGTGAATTGCCGGGTTTGTCCCGCAAAACGCCCCGCAAGGCTAACCCCCCTGGGCAACATGGCCAAGACCGCAAGAAAAAATCTGAGTATGGCATCCGTCTAGAAGAGAAGCAAAAACTTCGCTTTAACTACGGTCTAACCGAAAAGCAACTGCTTCGCTACGTGAAAAAAGCCCGTCGGGCTGGGGGTTCCACCGGGCTGGTGATCCTGCAACTGCTGGAAATGCGGTTGGATAACACCATCTTCCGCCTCGGTTTTGGCCCCACCATTCCTGCCGCTCGGCAAATTGTAAACCACGGCCACATCTGCGTGAATGGTCGCCCTGTAAGCATTCCCAGCTACCAGTGCCGTCCCGGCGACGTGATCACCGTGCGCGATCGCGATGCCTCTAAGAAACTGGTAGAAGCCAACCTGGAATTCCCCGGCTTGGCCAACGTGCCCAGCCACCTAGAACTCGACAAGGCTAAATTGACCGCCAAGGTCAATGGGGTGATTGAGCGCGAATGGGTCGCCCTCAACATTAACGAACTGCTGGTGGTGGAATACTACTCTCGGAAAGCCTAATGGCTGCTGGCTTTCGAGACCGTTTTGGCTGCTGGCTGATAGTTCCTATCACTTACCGCCCATAACGACTTACTCTTACTTCTCCTAGCCCCCTGGTCCGTCAGCCAAGGGGCTATTTTTGTGAATACCTCCCCCTCCCGACAACATCTACACTTCCTTTCCCTCCTGACTCGCCATGACTTCCGTATTCCCCCTTTCCCCCCATCCATCTACGCCCGCATCCACCACCACGGTATACACGGGCGACCAAATCCAGGGCATCCCGGTGGTGAGCCAGTTGGCCGTTGCGGATCTCGCCCCCGGCCAACACCACCGCGTTTACTTCCAGGGGGTACAGATGGGCAGCGGCCAGCATTGGTATGTGCCGGTGATGGTGGCTAAGGGGGCGCATCCCGGCCCGTGTGTGGGTTTGGTGGCCGGAGTCCACGGCGACGAGATGAGTTCCATCAGCGCCGTGCAGCGCATCATGGCCCAGTTGAACCCGGCGGAGATGGCTGGGACGGTGCTGGCAGCCATTGGGGTGTCCCGTCCGGCGGTGGAATATACCCAATCTTGGTGGCCCACGGCCCAGGGCGGCGGCACCCCCTACGACCCCAACCGCCTCTGGCCGGGGGATGAAAACGGCGACACCGCCCCCAGCCGCCATGCGGGGCTGCTGTGGAACCGCCTGTTTCAGCCCAACCTAGATGTGGCGATGGATTACCATACCGTCACCACCGGCAGCGACTTTGCCCTGTTTCTCTACGCCGACCTGCGCCAACCAGCGGTGCGGCAGATGGCGGAACTGTTTCCTGTGGATCAGGTCATGGATGATCCGGGCCTAGCGGGTACCCTAGAAACCGCCTTTGTGACGGCCAACATTCCCGCATTGACGGTGGAAATTGGCTCCCCCCGCTGCTTTGACCCCGACAAAATTGCCCTGGCCGTGGAAGGTAGCCTAAACGTCCTCAAACAGCAGGGCATTGTCCCTGGCCCCCTAGGCCGCACCGCCGCCGAGGTGAGCACGATCTTTGGCAACGGACTGGCTTCCATCCGCTCCACCCAGGGGGGCTTTTTGGAATTGCTGGTGGATCTGCGGGATCCCGTGGAGGCGGGGCAGCCGGTGGCCCTGCAACGCAATGCCTTTGGCGACGTGGTGGCGGACTACCACAGCCCCGTGGCGGGGGTGGTGGCCATCGTCGCCCGTGATGCCCTCTGCGAACCGGGATCGCGGGTGATGCAAATCCTCTATCAGCGGGATCAATCGCAGGGGTGAGGTCTTCCCACCCCCCCAGTCGGACGCCCCAACGCCCCCTGACACCGGGGGCAGCAACCTGATACCCTACTAGCCATCCCCTTGTTTTCACCGACCTACTATGCCCGACCCCAACGAGTTCAACGATTATCTGCCCGAACAAAAGCCCGAGGAGTATGCCATCGAGATCCCAGCGGATCAAAGCCCGCTGAACCTGGATCGGGTGCCCTCCGGCCAAGATATTCTGGGCCGCATTGAGCAGCGGGGCATGGCCTACAGCCGCCTCTCCCGTGGGTTGGCCCCGTGGTGGGTGTTGATTTCTGGGTGGGTGGTGTTTGGTGGGCTGGCCCTGGGGCTGCTGAAAATGGCCCTAGGGGGGAACATCGTGTCCTGGGTGCTGCTGGCCATGGTGGTGTTACCCCTAATCATTCTCGCCCAGGGCACCCTCGCCAAGGGCAAGGCCCGTTCCTCGCAATAGGGTGGATCCAGACGTTTGCCGAGGCAAAGAACCCGCTATAGTGAGCTTCGAGCACTCTGGATAAACAAGGACAAGATTATGACACCCAATTTATTAG
Source organism: Nodosilinea sp. BSH.14 (assembly GCA_023264315.1). Taxonomy (GTDB): domain Bacteria; phylum Cyanobacteriota; class Cyanobacteriia; order Phormidesmidales; family Phormidesmidaceae; genus Nodosilinea. The sequence continues at coordinate 7,461 of JALQST010000063.1, read as the reverse complement.
CACCTGCGGACATCAACACAGCCACGAACTGGGTCATTACCCTAAGTATTGTGCTGATTCTGCTGGGGGCGCTGGCTATTTTCTCGCCCCTCTATGCCTCCGCCTTTATTGTTTTGATGTTGGGGTGGATTGCACTGATCAGTGGCATCACTATGATTGTGCAATCCTTTCAGGCCGATCCCGTACGCGGACGCTGGCTTACCCTAGTGGTCGGCATTTTCTATGGCTTAGCTGGGTTGTATATCATTTTTAACCCACTCAAAGGCGTGGCGCTTCTCACCCTCAGCTTTGGCATTTTGTTCATCGCGGAAGGGATTATTACCATCATCATGGGCTTCACCAATCGGGCAGGACAATCCATGTCTTGGCTGGTGGTGCTCAACGGGATCATCACCCTAATCTTGGGGATTTTGGTGATCAACGGCTGGCCCTCCACCGCCCTCTGGTTTATTGGCCTCTATGTTGGCATCAGCCTACTGTTTAGCGGCGTTTCCCTTTTGGCCGCTGCCCTCGCCGCCCGTAAAACCATGGCCGATGTCGCCGATGTCGCTGATGAAGAAAGCCCCACCCCCGAAGCCTAGGGTATCGGGCAACGTCAGATCCTAGTGGTTTGTCAGGGTTAAGTTTTAGGGTTGCAGATATCCTTAAAGCCCTTCGACAAACTCAGGACGACCGTCAACGGCATGTTCAGGCTGAGCCTGTCGAAGCCCTAATTCCTACACTAGAGCTGTTTCTGGACAAAGCGGCACCCCGATCAAGAGTACGCAGCGGCGTTCTACTCAGGTGTAGGACGCCGCTTTGTCCATCGGCCCTAAATCCCGTTTCTAGACCGCGCGCGGGTAAGCGATGGCCTGCACCAGCCGAAAGCCGATGTGGGTGGTGCCCGTGTCGGGAGCCTGGGATTCGCGGGCGGCGGGACGATAGCGGCTGCAATAGTTTTTGGCGCAGAGGTAGGAACCACCTTTGATGACGTGGGTGGCTCCATCCTGGGGCTTTTTGGGGTCGTAGCTCACGTCCTGAGTGGGCCCAGCGGGATCGTGCTGGTGGGCGAGGTCGTCGTGGTAGACCGTGAACCAACTGGAGGTGAGTTCCCACACGTTGCCCGCCATGTCGTACAGCCCGTAGCCGTTGGGCGGATAGGACATCACCGGAGCCGTGCCCAAATGGCCATCGGCCTTGGTGTTGAAAAAGGGAAATAACCCCTGCCAGGTATTGGCCTGCTGGGCGGAATACTGCTCGCCCCAGGTATACGTCCAGCCTTCGGATCCCCCACGAGCGGCGTACTCCCACTGGGCCTCCGTCGGCAGTTGGCGACCGACCCAATCGGCGTAGGCTTCGGCGTCCTCGTAGGCGATATGAACCACGGGATGGTTATCCTTGCCTTGCAGGTCGCTCTCTAGGCCAAAGGGATGCCGCCAGTTTGCCCCCGGTGTCCAATGCCACCAGCTTAGGTAGGCCACCTGCTGAAGTCCCTCCTCCGGCGGCTGAAACACTAGGGAACCCGCTGCCCGCTGATCCTCTGGTAAATCAGGAAACTGATCCTGCGAAAGGGGCCGCTCCGCCACCGTCACATAGCCTGTGTCTGCCACGAAGGCCGCAAACTGGGCGTTCGTCACTTCGTGGGGTTCGATACAAAAACCGCTGACGGAGACATCCTCGACCATTTTTTCCTCCACAAAATCCGAGGTCTCATCCCCCATGGTGAACGTGCCGCCAGGGATGAAGACCATATCGCTAGGGCAGGAGAAAGTTTCCGCCAGGGCCGGGACAGCCCCATAGAACAGCAAACCGACCACAATCCACAGAAAAAAGAGTCGCTTGAGAGACATAGGGCTATTTTCTAGAATGCATAACGCCAAGGCAAGACGGTGGCCCCTTAGCTGGGCTTGGTTCCAGGCTTGGCTGTGGGGTCATTGAGGTTGTAGATAAACGGAACGCTGCCCCCTTGGCCCTCGCCGATGACGAGCACCTGGGGTACCAGTGCCCCACCGGATTTCCAGGCTTCGATGGCCTCTTTTTGGAGGACAAGTTGACCGCCCTGGGCCTTGAGGGTTTCGGCAATCAGGCGCTGGGCCTCGGCCCGACCCTTGGCCCGGTTGATTTCCGCCTGAGCTTCCTGCTCGGCTTCCTGGGCGATGTAGACGGCGCGGCGGGCTCGCTGTTCGGCAATTTGCTTATCCTCCACCGCCTTGGCGAACTCCGTCGAGAAGGTGAGGTCTACCACGCTGGTATCGAGGACGAGGATGCCGTACTTGGCTAGCCGCGAGGTGAGGGCGTCGTCGAAGTCTTGCTTCAGTTCGGCCCGCTGGGTGATCGCTTCTTCTACGGTGCGCCGAGCCGCTGCAATTTTGAAGGATTCCTGGGTTTGGGGAGCCACAATTTTAGACACCAGGTTTTCTAGGGTGCCCTGGGTGCGGCGAATGTTGACCACTTCGGTGGGGTCTAGGCGGAAGTTGATGGCAAACCGCCCGGATAAATCCTGCAAGTCCTTGGTGGAGCTTTGGGCGGGCACCTCAAACTTTTGCACCGTCACATCGTACACATCCACCGTGGATACCAGGGGCGGCTTGAAGTGTAGACCCTCCAGCAATGCCCCATCTTGGGCTTTACCTAAAATACTGAGCACTCCGGCCTGACCGGGGTTGATAATCACAAAGCTGCTGGTGAGGAAGGCGAGGCCCACAATGGCCAGCACACTCAAAATCACAGGTTGCCAGGTTACTGAAGCCGATTTCAAGGGACATGCTCCATAGCGCAGGATGCCTCTAGCCTAGCGAGAAGTGCCCCCAATCGGAAAGGTTATCGTCGGGAGTGCCTCCTGCTGACCCCATCCATCACCCAGGAGCCGACCTTAAACGCGATACCCACGGAGGGAAGGCCGTGGGGTATGGCAGACTAGGACAAGCCTGACGCCGCCGCCGGTTCTCCGTTAGGATGGGCGATGATTGATCCCTCCAGTGCCGATGGTTCATTGCCAATTTTTATCGATCCCGCGTTCTGACTTCTTTGCTGATCCCTTTGCCGACCTTCTTAAATTAGGCCGACTATGACCTCCTCGATCCGCTCCCGCCGCCGTCAGTTGCCCTCGTTTCGGGGGGTGCCCCTGCCCTGGCAAGCGATTATTGATGGCGTCATGCTGCTGCTGTGGGCGGCGATGCTGCTGCGGTTTGCGGTGACGGGCAAGCTGTATCTGCTGCTGCACCCGGACTACATGTGGCTGTCTCATCTGGCCATGGTGCTGCTGTTTGCCATGGGGATGGCGCGGATGGGACAGGTGTGGCAGGTGGTACGCAGCGGGCAACGCCGAGGTGGCCCCCGTAGCCAGGAACATATCGCCCTGCTGCCCCGCCGGATTAGCACCGGGCTCTTGCTGGCGGTGGCGGTGTTTGGGTTGATCTATGTGCCGCGTCCCTTCACCAGCGAAACGGCCTTCCAGCGCGGCATCACCGATGTCCTGGGCCAAACCCGCTCCCGGCCCCAGCGATTTGTGCTCAGTGGCGCGTCTGAAGATCGCACCATTGTGGACTGGATTCGCACCCTGAATGTTTACCCCGAGCCGGAAGCCTACGCCGGACAGGCCGTGAAGGTGAGCGGTTTTGTCACCCACATCCCGGGCTGGCCGGAGAACCTGTTCATGATTTCCCGCTTTGTGCTCACCTGCTGCGCCGCCGATGCCTACCCGGTGGGTCTACCGGTGGAACTGCCCCCCAACACCCCCCGACCCAAGCCCGATACCTGGCTGGAGGTGACGGGCGCAATGACGACCCAAAGCCTCGATAACAAGCGCCAACTGGTGATTGGAAACCCCACCCTGACGGAAATTCCTCAACCCCGTACCCCCTACGAATACTAGCCATGGCCCGTCGTCGTTCCCGTCGCTCTGCCGCCCGCACCGCTTCCCGTCGTCAGCCCTTGGATCGGCTGGCGGTGTCGATGATGGCGGGGCTAGTGCTGGTGTTGGGGCTGCTGATTTTCTCCGGCGATCATGCCACCGCCCGGGTGCGAGACTTTAGCTGGCAGGATCGGCAGGTGGGGGCGGAGGATCGGGCGTTCTTGATTACCTTCAGTCGGCCCATGGATCCCGTCAGTGTGGAGGCCAACCTCACCCTGGATCCCCCCCTACCGGGCAAGGTGAGCTGGGCCGGACGACGGATGGCCTATACCCTCACGGAACCGCTGCCCTACGGCCAATCCTTCACCCTGCGGTTAGATCAGGCACGGGATCGATTTGCGGCCCAGGGCAGTGAGGAGAGTCGGTTTCAGCCCTTTGAGGGGCGTTTTCAAACCCGATCCCGGGCCTTTGTCTACATTGGCACTGAAGGCGACGAGGCCAACCGCCTCGTGCTGGCGGATCTAGATCGCCAAGAGCGCATGATTCTAACGCCTAAAACCCTGTCAGTCCTGGCCTTCAAGCCCTACACCCTGGGCGATAGAATTCTATTCTCCGCCATCGATGCCACGGAACCCGACGGACTCCTGAGCCAGCAACTCTATACCGTTACCACGGGCATTGCCCCCCGCCCGCCCCAGGACTGGCTGGCCGAGCCGCCCCCCTTCTGGACGCGCCTGTGGCCCGAACCCACCGCCGACACCGCTGGGGAATTGACCCTGGTGTTGGACAATCGCGACTACCAAAACCTGAAGTTTGACCTGTCGGCGGATGGGCAAACCATTGTGGTGCAGCGGGTGAACCGGGATGACCCGACGGACTTTGGCCCCTGGGTGATTCCGGCGGGCAAGGCCCCCTATCCCCTGGAGACCGATCCCGGTGGCGACTTTATGATTGCCCCCGATAGCCAGTCCTTGGTGCTGCTCCAGGGCGAGGGCACCGCCATCCTCGACCTCAGTGCAGAGGCATCCCGTGGCCCCCAACAACCCCTCGACTTTTTGCCGAACTATGGTCAGGTGTTGGACATTGCTGCCAATGGATCCGCAGCGGCGATGGTGAACTTCAACCAAAACGACCCCGAAAAACGCTTCACCGAGTCCCTCTTTTTGGTCAGCCGCCAGGGCGAGGAGGAGGAACTGCTGCGGGTGAGTGGATCCATTCGCGATGCCCAATTCGACCCCCGCCGCCGTTTTCTCTACGTGCTGGCCAGTGAACAGGTGGATCATCCTCGCCGGAGCCGCCTGGATACCCAGGAGTATCGAGAACAGCCGATGCTGTTGGTGGTGGATCTGGAGGCCAAGGCCATGACCAAACTGGCCACCCTGCTCCAGGAGACCGATCAGTACATGAGTCTCGCCCCCGATGGTCGCTCCCTACTGCTGGATGTCACCCGCTTTGAGGATGCCGCCGAGGAGGCCTCTGCCAACCCTGGGGCAGACCTCGGCCCTGGCCTGTGGTACTTGCCCCTGTTGGCCTCCGCCGACCAGGCCGCTCCCGTGCTGGATCGCCCAGAACCCTTTCCCTTTGACGGAATTCAGGCCACCTGGTTGCCCTAGGGTTCGCCGAGGTTGGCCTAGAAGGCGGCGGCGAAAAAACCTAGAAGACGCGGAAGTTCAGCGGGGCCATCCACCGGTATGGCAAGATAACAGCGGTGTTTGACGGTATCCCCTGTGATTTGGATTGACTGGGCCATTGTGGTGGCCTACCTTGTCTTTTCCCTGGGCTTGGGCCTCTACCTGGGCCGCAATGCCTCCAGCAGCTTGGTGGATTTCTTTGTGTCCGGGCGATCACTGCCCTGGTGGCTGGCGGGCACCAGCATGGCCGCCACTACGTTTTCCATTGATACCCCGCTCTACATCGCGGGGGTGGTGGGCAATCGCGGCATCGCCGGGAACTGGGAGTGGTGGAGCTTTGGCATCGCCCATGTGGTGATGATCTACGTCTTTGCGCGGCTGTGGCGACGGTCGGAGATCATCACCGACGCCGAACTCACCGAACTGCGCTACGGCGGATCCATGGCGGCGTGGTTGCGGGGGGTCAAAGCCTTTTTGTTTGCCGTGCCGATCAACGGCATTGGCATTGGCTACGCCATGCTGGCCATGGTGAAGGTGATCGACGCCCTGCAACTGTGGCCGTCTGTGGGGGTGGAACCGGGGGAAAGCCTGAAGTTGCTCAGTGTCATCGGCGTGAGTGTGCTGGTGTTGGTCTATGCCGGATTTTCGGGCCTGTGGGGCGTGGTGGCCACGGACTTTTTCCAGTTCTTCCTGGCCCTGCTGGGGGCGATCATCGTGGCGGTGGCGGCGGTGGCTAACCTAGGGGGTATGGGAAACCTGGTGGAACAGGTCAAGGCCGTGGGCGGCACCGATCTGCTCGCCTTTGTCCCCCTAGAACGTTCCACCGAGGGGGGCTGGTACCGCTGGAGCGAAACCGCCGGGATCAGCATCAGCACCTTTCTGGCCTACGTCACCCTCCAGTGGTGGGCCTTCCGCCGCAGTGATGGCGGGGGGGAATTCATCCAGCGCCTCGCCGCCGCCAAGGACGAAGCCGAAGCCGAAAAGTCCGCCTGGTTTTTCAATATTCTCCACTATGTCATTCGCACCTGGCCCTGGGTAGTCGTCGCCCTGGCCGCCGTGGTGATCTATCCCAACCTAGAGGACCGGGAACTGGGCTACCCCATGCTGATGCTAGACTTTCTGCCCCCGGTGCTCCTGGGTCTAGTCGTGGCCTCCCTGATTGCCGCCTTCATGAGCACCGTCTCCACCCTGATCAACTGGGGCGCGTCCTACCTCACCAATGACCTGTATGGCCGGTTCCTGCGCCCCAACGCCTCCCAAGCGGAACTGGTGCTGGCCGGACGGGGAGCCTCGGTACTGGTCACGGCCCTCGGAGCCGTCGCTGCTTTCTATTCTCAGGATGTCACCACCGTCTTTCGCCTAGTGATCGCCATTGGCACCGGGCCGGGGCTCGTGCTGATCCTGCGCTGGTTCTGGTGGCGCATCAACGCCGCCGCCGAACTCGCCGCCATGGTGGCCGGGTTCCTGGTGGGCCTGGCCCTGGCGGTGGGGGTGATGAGCGGAGGCTCAGCCGCTGCCGTGCTGCTCCCCGATGGCGATCAGCTGCCGGGAAGGGAGTAGAGGGCCCCCTCGATCACCACACGGCTGATGCCCTGGGCCAGCAGATAGCGGGATGTGCGCTCAAGCAGCGACAGGTCGGGCAACTTGATCACCCGCTGGCTGCGGCCGCACTGGCGGCGCGCCTGGCGTGGGTTGGCGAACACCACCAGCTGCTCCTCCGGCGTCAAGCGACCGAGCTCGGGAAAATCACTGAGCGGGCGAGCCTGCAGCTCGACCGTCTTGTCGACGAGCATGTAAGCGCAGGCTGGCAACTGGGCTTCGGCGAAGGGAATCGGCCGCAGCGGGCCGTGATCGTCGACTGAGCCCACCGGGGCGATCGGCACGAACATCTCCGCCTCGCCCCCATCGTCATCGCTGTCCGCCTCGTCGGCAGCCTCGGCCAGCAGATCTTCGTCGTCTGCGCCGAAGTCGTCTGCGCCGAAGTCGTCGGCATCGTCG
>JALQST010000639.1 GCA_023264315.1 Nodosilinea sp. BSH.14 | reverse complement strand
AAAGAATTATCTTCTACGGATTGGAAATCACAGGTCAGGTTGTCTAAGACCTGATATAGCAGTCCTAAATGGTTTATGAGAAGCAGCCATAGTTAAAAAGCTTGGGGAAATTGAAGATTTGACGATGCGTAACGAACTCAAATAGAAACTTGACGACCTCGAATGAGGTACATAGGTGGTAGTACTCTCGAATGAATCGCTTGGCCTGTAACCAAATATCTTCAATCGGGTTCTGGGTCGGGTCATTGGGTGCCAATCGAATGCAGGTTATGGTCCAGTTAGATTCATCCAATCCTTGATTCACCGTTTCAAGATAGGCTCTTACCTCCTTAGAACGGTGATAGGTTGCACCATCCCAGATTAAGGCAAGGCGACGGTCTGGGTATTGGGTGCGCAAATACTCCAAAAAATGAATGGTGTTTTCAGAGTTGCCTGCTTCAGCGGGTTGAACCAAGACGCGTTGAGTTTGAAGATTCACGGCACCATAATACGTTTGTCGGTCTCGTTGATTGGTGATGGGAACCTCAATGCGTTGATC
>JALQST010000638.1 GCA_023264315.1 Nodosilinea sp. BSH.14 | reverse complement strand
CATTTCTCTTTTACAAAGTAGGTCTTTTTTACTTTGTAAAAAAAGAAATTAATCACAAAAAATTACGTTGTAGGTTTTTTTCTTCTTTTTTTCAAAAAATAAAAACGCACAACGCATAATCCATAATGTCTAACGCATTACGCATAATACAGAGAGTAAAACAATCAACAGAAACGATCGTTTTTTGGACACTGAGATCAAAACAAAATGCAGAAATCCAGAATGTTTTTTTAATTTTTTTAAATGGGCGAATGACGGGATTTGAACCCGCGACTGGTGGAGTCACAATCCACTGCCTTAACCACTTGGCTACACCCGCCATTTTTGAAAAATAAACAGAATTATTTTTTTTCTTTTTAACTTTGTTAAAAAGGGAACACTTGGTTTTTTAAGAAACCAAGGAACAAAATTAACGTAGTTAATTTTGAAATTGAAATAAGTCGTTTTTTTCCTGGAGCGGATAGCGGGAATCGAACCCGCGTCTTTTGCTTGGAAGGCAAGGGCACTACCATTATGCGATATCCGCTTTAATATATCTTAT
>JALQST010000637.1 GCA_023264315.1 Nodosilinea sp. BSH.14 | reverse complement strand
TGGCCGCCCGCTGCCGCGAGGCCTTGGATGCCGCCGCCGCCGGGCCGGAGCCCCGCTTCGTGCCGGAGCGCTGGGAGAAGGTGTACCGCGACTGGCTCACCGACATCCGCGACTGGTGCATCTCCCGCCAGCTGTGGTGGGGCCACCGCATCCCCGCCTGGTTTGTGGTGAGCGAAACCGGCGGCGCGATCACCGACACCACCCCCTACGTGGTGGCCCGCAATGAAGCGGAAGCGCGCGAGAAGGCCGAGGCCCAGTTCAGCGGTGGCGTTCACGCCCATCCGGTGGTGCTGGAGCAGGACCCCGACGCCCTCGACACCTGGTTCTCGAGCGGCCTCTGGCCCTTCTCCACCCTGGGCTGGCCCGACGCGGAGGCTGCCGATCTGGAGCGCTGGTATCCCACCAGTGTGCTGGTGACGGGCTTCGACATCATCTTTTTCTGGGTGGCCCGGATGACGATGATGGCCGGCGCCTTGATGAGCGATCGGGAAGGATCTGGAATCCCTTGGATTCCATTCAGAGATGTGTACATCCACGGCCT
>JALQST010000636.1:295-541 GCA_023264315.1 Nodosilinea sp. BSH.14 | reverse complement strand
TATCGCGTGATAGTTAAGATTCTAAGTTATGCAAGCCTCAATGCTGGGTTAGCAAAAGCTCTTCCGAATATCATCTCTCATGGTCTCCATCGGTCTACTCCCATCTACGAGCCTTTATTTCAATAAGCTGATGTGCATCTAAATTGCATGTTGACTTTCTCCAGAGCCTTTGTCAAAAGGCTTTTACGGAGATCTGGCTAAGCTGATGTGCGCCTAAATTGCATGTTAGAATTCTCTGGAACCCTT
>JALQST010000636.1:0-277 GCA_023264315.1 Nodosilinea sp. BSH.14 | reverse complement strand
AGCTTAACCAAAGCCGATTGAATAGCTGATCAATTCAAAAAAACTGACGGAGTAGGCACATTCTTTTGCGCTTATTTTTAGTCTTTTCCATAAGCTTTTCAATTCCATTGAGGTACTGTTATGATTGGCCGCATGTCAGGATCGTCAAAGATTATTGTCTCGCTTGTTCTAATACCCTTAATTATTGGAATTACGCTTCTTCTCGCTTCCATTCCCATTTACAAGGTTATTTTAATACTCCTTGCCATAGGAGCGACTGGATATCTAGCAATTAGCT
>JALQST010000635.1:311-541 GCA_023264315.1 Nodosilinea sp. BSH.14 | reverse complement strand
AAATCGCCCTGGGTGGATGGCACCGTCTTTTTTGAGTAGCCGTTGAGATATTGCGACGCCCTGAGTCGGCCTCAGGGCCCGTCTCATCCTGCCCCAGGTGGTAGCTCAGTTCTCCCGCGAGCGCTCGCTCCACCAGTCGCACGCTGAGCTGCTTGAGCAGCCCAGACTCGCCCAGGATGCCCTCTGGCCCCTGGCAATCGGCCAACAGGTCGTCCAGCCTATCGTCGAGG
>JALQST010000635.1:0-301 GCA_023264315.1 Nodosilinea sp. BSH.14 | reverse complement strand
AGGCTCACAGCTCAGGGTGAACGGCCCATTGGCCAAAATGAGAATTGCTGACATTGCGATGCTTGTCTCAATAGTCCGGACACTTTTCTGAGTAAGCGCTGAAACCCTTGATTTCTCGTTGACCAGATCACTGTGGAAGAGGTCTGAAACCCGCATTCTACCGTTGGCTATCAAAAACTGTCCGGAGTGTTGTTAAGGGTGATCTGTTCTTTAGGGTTTCTTTGGAATCTAAGCTGTTAGTCATCCAAAATACACTGACCAGATCTCTGCTAAAGCCTTTTAATAAGGACTTTAGAGAAAG
>JALQST010000634.1 GCA_023264315.1 Nodosilinea sp. BSH.14 | reverse complement strand
CGAGGATGCCCCCATGCGGCTCCATGCCCGTGATCCATCGCCTACAATGAGCCCAACCCAGTGAGGCTAGTGTTCAGTCAATTATTTATTGATGGGTAGAGATGGTGCAACTTTACCCTGGCATCTGCCGTTGTGAATCGCCAATCAATCCAGGTTTCCTCATGATTGCGGTCGTCCTGCCAAGCGGCGACTTCGCGGTTGAGGGTATCCATATCGGGAATCCGTCGGTCTAGGCATTGACGGCCCAATACGCTCAGTTCAATTTCCGCCATGTTGAGCCAACTCCCGTGTTTGGGGGTGTGACAAAAGTCCAAGCGACTCAGAATACGTTGTGCTTCAGCGGGCTCGAAGGCTTTATACAACGATGCGGGGGAATGGGTGTTGAGGTTATCCTGAATGAGGATCAGCTTTTCAGCGTGGGCATAATCCACATCGACTAAGCGTTTCAGCAGGTGGGCATAGTCGACGGCTGTCCGATGTTCCGTGACGGTCACGGAGCGCCACCCCACCATCGGCTCACAAACCATGAACAGATTGGCGGTAC
>JALQST010000633.1:242-546 GCA_023264315.1 Nodosilinea sp. BSH.14 | reverse complement strand
AAGAATAATTCTTTTTATTCGTATAAAGATGTACCTAATCTTATAGCTAGTACTAATGAAACTAAAGCTAAGATTAAAGCTACGAAAATCTGAGTGTCACTTATCATTAAAAATGTACTCCTTACTATTTGTTAATTACTTTAATATTACAGACACAAATTTATATTACACACTCTTTGACATATTTATTTAAACTTATTGTCGATAAATTAATTTTAGATATTTAATTCAAGACTTGTAATCAGGGTTGACAAGTTAGTAATGCAAAAGCTAATGTTATTTCAGGAATAAAGGAAAAGACATC
>JALQST010000633.1:0-232 GCA_023264315.1 Nodosilinea sp. BSH.14 | reverse complement strand
AAGATTTAAATCTAATGTTATACACATAGTTCAAGTGGCAGTGAAAGCTGTTGCGAAGAATGAAATTGAAAAAGAGGATTTAAAAACTTCAAATAAATATTGGATATCATGGAGAGTTTGATCCTGGCTCAGGATGAACGCTGGCGGTATGCTTAATACATGCAAGTCGTACGAGGGCTTTTAGCCCTAGTGGCGGACGGGTGAGTAACACGTGAGAATCTGCCCTTAGGAG
>JALQST010000632.1 GCA_023264315.1 Nodosilinea sp. BSH.14 | reverse complement strand
GCAGGTCGGTCAAAAAGCGATGGTTGAGTTCGTAGATGATTTCTAGGTGGCGGGGCAGTAATTTGGCAAATAAATCCACAGACCAGCGTTCCAAGGCCTCTGGCATGAGGGTGTGGTTGGTGTAGGCAAAGGTTTTTTGGGTAATTGACCAGGCTTTATCCCAGTCGTAATTAAACTGATCCACCAAAAGGCGCATCATCTCGGCGATCGCCACGGCGGGGTGGGTGTCGTTTAGTTGAATTGCCGCTTTTTCATGGAAGCTATCCAAATTGGGGTGGGTGCGGAGGTGAATGCGGACTAAATCCTGGAGGGAAGCGGAAACAAAGAAATATTGCTGGGCAAGGCGCAATTCCCGACCGGCGGGGGTGTTGTCGTTGGGATAGAGAACTTTAGAAATGGTTTCGGCATCCATTTTTTCGGCCACAGCCCGGTCATACAGCCCGGAGTTAAAGGCCTCAAAATTAAATTCTTCGCTGGCTTCTGCCTTCCACAACCGCAGGGGGTTAACCGTATTGGTCTGGTAACCCGGAACCGGCGTATCGTAGGGA
>JALQST010000630.1 GCA_023264315.1 Nodosilinea sp. BSH.14 | reverse complement strand
ATGAGAAAAATTAAAGCCTCATTGGCAAGTTTGATGTTAGCCGTTACCCTCACATCTTGTGGGTATCAAGGCAGCTATCGCTATCCTTGCCAGGATTCAGCAAATTGGGACAAGGCAGAGTGCAATCCACCAATTTGTGAGCCAATGGGAACATGCTCACGGGATCTTGTAGGAAAAACTACATGGGACGAATATCAGAAATCAAAGGTAAAGAATGGCTAAAGAAAGATTAACACCTCAAGATCTAGACGCTAGATTAAAATTTTTATTGGGTATTACATTAGGTTCAATTTTATTTCTTACAACTATAGGAATTTTATACGGACTTTTATTTGTTACACAACCAGTCGGAGCACAATCAGAAAACGATAAAATGTTTTTTAATGTGCTAGGATCAGTAGCAACATTTATTACAGGAACTTTGGCTGGTCTATTAATTGGACAATCAGGTGCTAAAGATATTATGAAAGCACAACTTGACAATAAAGCAGAAGATGCAAAGAATACATTGGCAGACAAAAAACTTGAATCAGAAATTAGAACAGCTGAAATGG
>JALQST010000062.1 GCA_023264315.1 Nodosilinea sp. BSH.14 | reverse complement strand
GGGCGGCGGTTTCGGCATCGAGTACCTCAGTTTCGACGAGAGCAGGGAGTTGGGCTAGGGCCAATTCTCGCTGTTGGTGTTGGGTTTGCAGTTGGGCTAGGGGGTTGGGCGGTGGGCTGTCGGCGGTGGCGCGGTGAGCCTGCCACTGGGCGACGGCCTGGGGTAGGGTTTGGCAAATATTGGCAATGACGGCCTGAAGCACCTCATCGTAGGGGAGGGCGCGGCAGCGAGGTTGTTGGGGGCAGGCGGCGGGACGCAGGTAGAGGTAGCGTTGGGTCTTGCCCCGGAGGGTGGTGGTGGAAACGGTCATCGGGCTGCCGCAGGTGTGGCACTGCACTAGGCCAGCTAGGGAGCGGGCGGCTCCGGCGGTGCGCGGGGGCAGGGGACGGTTGCGGCGCAGGAGGCGATCAATTTGGGCCGCTTCGTCGCGGGAGATGATGGCGGCGTGGGTGTCGCGGATCACCTGCCCATCGCCGTATTGTAAATCCCCCCGGTAGACGGGATGACTAAGCCAACGCTGCCCCGTGGAGACGGAAATCCGTTTGCCAAAGCGTTTTTCCACAAAGCGCACCGCCCCCCGCAGGGAACCGTAAAGCAAGAACTCGTTGACAAAGGCCGTAATCACCGGAGAGGCCGTGCGGTCGATTAAATAGCGCTCTTGCCCCCGCCGATAGCCGTAGGGTGCCTTGCCCGGTGGCGGTAGCGCCTGAAGCCGATTCCTCGCATGGCCCGCCCGTTTTTGTCGCCGCTGCTGCTGATCCTGCATGGCAGTGACGCGGTCAATACTATCAACAAGGGCGGTTCCAAGGGTGAGGGACGTTCCTGGATCGGCTCCTACCCGTACCGTGGTTCCCGCTTGAGACAATGCATCTAAACAGTGCTGTACCGCTGCCGGACTGTCGCCCAAATCGGCTAAGGTGTTAACCCACAGGTAATCAGCGGGAATGTGGTGATTATCGGCCAAAAGCTGGGCCAGTTGGGGCCGATAGTCAGGATTAGCGGCGATGGCCTGATCGTCGTAGACCTTCACCTCAATGTTGAGGGCGTGATCATGATCGGTGCTGTGATGGGCGCTGTCATCGACGTTGCCCTCGGTGAGGCTGTCCAGGAGGTCAGCTTTCATCCGTTCGACCACCTCGGCAGCATCCGAGCAACTGTCCGACGAACCGCCCTCGGCTCCCGATTCATGATAGCGGTAGACCACTAGGCGCATGGGGTTAAAAGGCTTGCTTAAGGGCTTCCCGCAAGGCGAGGGCTTGGTCGTTGTCGGCACTGGCCACAATCACCATTACCGTGGTGTAGACCGCCCCATCGGGAGCTTCCATGCACACAAACACGGCGGTGGAATCGTCGGATTGCCCCGCAATGCTGATGGCGTCAGTTTGGACGGGAGTCAAATTTTGGGACGCTAGGGCGTTTTCGGCCTGGTTGAGGCACTGGTTCACATCGGTGGTCATGGCCTGCCAAGAGTAATAAATCCCCGGTGGGTCAGCTTGGGCAGCGGCGGCAGAGGCCAGGATAACGCCACCCGTGAGGCCGATGGACAGGGGCTTCCAGAGCCAATTCCTAAGCCAAAGTCCTTGATTCACGGTTCATATCCTCCCAGGTCAATCGGCAATCTGCTCAGGTTTCATGATAGTCCGTCCTTGCAGGTTCCCTAGGGCAGACAGCGGTGCGCCCGTCCGGGAGGGATGGGGTTGTGACAAGATAGGGAAGGATGTGTCGATGGCGTGGATGACCCGTGCAAATTACGTTTTTGGGGACGAGTTCTGGGGTGCCCACCCGATCCCGCAATGTGTCGAGTGTGGCACTGCGGTTGCCCCAGCGGGCAGAAGTGTGGCTGTTTGACTGCGGTGAGGGAACCCAGCACCAGTTTTTGCGGAGTGAATTCAAATCCAGCCAAATTCGCCGCATTTTCATCACCCACATGCACGGCGACCACATTTTTGGCCTGATGGGTCTGCTGGCCAGTTGTGGGCTGGCAGGCAATCGGCAGCAGCGCATCGATATCTATGGCCCCAAGCCGTTGAACGACTACCTGCAAGCCTGTCGCCGCTATTCCCAAACCCATTTCACCCTACCGATTAAGGTTCATGCCGTCGAACCGGGGCTGGTGTTTGAGGATGAGGACTTTCGGGTGGTGTGCGAACGCCTAGAACACCGGGTTCCCGCCTACGGCTATCGGGTGGAGGAGCGGGATCGGCCCGGACGCTTTGATGTGGAACGTGCCCAGGCGTTAGGGATTCCCTCCGGCCCCCTCTATGGACAGCTTAAGCAGGGCAAACGGGTGACGCTGGAGGATGGCCGGGTCATTAACGGAGCCGACCTCTGTGGGCCAGACCTGTTGGGGCGCAAGCTGGTTTACTGCACCGACACGATCTATTGCGACCAAGCCGTGGATCTGGCCAAAGGGGCCGATGTGCTGATCCACGAAGCCACCTTTGCCCACCAGGATGCCGATCTCGCCTACCAGCGGCTCCATTCCACCTCCACCATGGCGGCCCAGGTCGCCTTAGGAGCCCAGGTGCAGCAGTTGATTATGACCCACTTCAGTCCCCGCTATGCTCCGGGCAACAGCATCCAGCTTTCGGATCTACTCGCCGAAGCCAGGGCCATTTTCCCTAACACGGTTATGGCCCACGACTTTTTAGTTCACGACATCTTGCGCCAGGAGGAAAAAACGTTGGTGTCCTCCGCTTCGTAGGGGCAGCAGGGGAGTTGGGGCGGCAGTTCGGCAGCGGACGCCTGTTCTAACCGTTCCTGAATATCGCTGAGGTGCTGTTCCTCATTCACCCCAGGACGCGGCATGGGCACCTCAGTATTGGGCCACGTGTGGAGATCATGGCAGGGGCAGGGACAGGTATTGAGACCTAAGATGGGAAGCGTCACGGGCATCTCGCAGCGGGCACAGGCGGCAATTTCCCAGGCCGGGGTGAGCATGGTGGCAATGCTTTGGGTCATGCCTTCGAGGTAGCAGCCCTGGCCACTCGTCACCATAATTTGATGCCAGCAATCTTCAAAGGATTGGCTGTAGCGTCCCTTGTAAAAAATCGGCGACGGCAAACGGGTGCCCCGATCCTCCGCCAGCACCACAGGCTTGCCCAACTGAAACCAGTGGGCTAAAAATTCTCTCACTTGCTCCTGGGTGGCCATAGTCCTCCTATGCAGTGCTACCCCAGGTCACACGGCTAGACACTACGGTGGCCCTTTGATCCTAGCTGTTTTATCCCTTACCCCGTGGGAGAACAGGCGATTCTTTGGGAAGTCTCCAGATTTGGGAAGAACTCCGGCTCACCACGACTGGCAAGCACGGCGAAAGGCTCCCGGTTGCCGTTGGTGGGGCCGTCTTTAAGGCTCCCTTCCCATTGCGTGCGGCTTGTTCGGGCCAGACGACTTGGCTTCCATAGGATCCACCGCTATCCCCACCTGGCGCAAATCCATGGCATAGCCCGCCACCACCAGATACACCCCATCGGCCACCGTGCTCAGTTGCCGCGTCAGATCGCCCAACCGATCCCGAAATTGCCGCCCCGCTGGATAGGCTGGCACCACGCCCCACCCGGTTTCTTCCGCCACAAAAATGACCGTTGCCGCCGTTTGCTTCACACTGGAGATCAAGTCCGCCACGGTCTCCTGCCATTGGGCATCATCCTGCCCTAGCTCATTGGCCAGCCAGGTACCGAGGGAATCTACCAACAAACAGTCCGTTACTTGGCCCGCCAAAATCGCCGCCGACAAACCCACAGGTACCTCCCACAGTCGCCAAGCCCCGGGACGCCGCTGACGATGCCGTTCTAACCGCGCCTGCCATTCCCGATCCTCGGGATCTACCGCCGAGGTAGCCACATACACCACGGCTTGACCCGAGCGCTGAGCCAGGGTTTCCGCCCACTCACTCTTGCCCGACCGGGTCGGCCCCGTGACGATCACCGTCTGCTTTTCTCCCACGGATGTCCTCCTTCAAACCTGCCCAGTCCACATCGAAAACCCGCACTAACGTGGTCACGCCACTGGATAGCCATGGCTAACTTCACCAAAGCCCACCCATGCTTAGGAGAGGAAACATAGTCTGTAGTGAAGCTTCAAGTCTTAAAGTAAGCCGTAAGTTGTTGCCGCAGGTGATCGGGAAAGAGACCAATATCCAGGCTGCGCAGAGCACCAATGAGATGATAGCGC
Organism: Nodosilinea sp. BSH.14; assembly: GCA_023264315.1. Taxonomy (GTDB): domain Bacteria; phylum Cyanobacteriota; class Cyanobacteriia; order Phormidesmidales; family Phormidesmidaceae; genus Nodosilinea. The sequence continues at coordinate 6,946 of JALQST010000062.1, read as the reverse complement.
TGAATGGCTTCGCGCAGCGGGGGATCAATATCCTGGGGGTCGGCCACGAGGGCGGCGGCAACATCATCGGCAAAGCGCCCACTTCCCGCCAACACCAGCATGGGCCGACCCGCAGCGAGGTGTAGGTGGAAATCAGAAGCCGTTGCATACTCATAGCCTCCATTAACCCCACCCCACCCACAATGACGAGGGTAGGACGCGCCCGCGCTAGCCCCAGCAAAGCAACGACGTCGGATCTGGTGTGCGGAGACGCCAACCAAAGGGCTTGGGCCTGGTGGCCACCCGGGAAAAATAGCGTCAGGAGACCGGGTATAGCGGGAGCTGTCATGGTGAGCATTATATCCAGAGCCCTGGAGAATGCCCACTCTGAGAAACCCTCAGCCCTCAACAAATATCTCAAATATCTCAGTCAACCCCCGTCTATCGCCACCCCACCAAGAGCCACTAGGCCACTAGATCAGGAATCGCCGCTTCATCCAGGTCAAAATTGGCGGTGACGGACTGCACATCGTCTAGATCCTCCAGGGCTTCCATGAGTTTCATCAACAGCCGCGCTTGATCGGGATCCGTCACCGCGACGGTGTTGCTAGGAATCCACCGGAGTTCGCTCTGCTGCACCGCATAGCCGTAGGTTTTAAGGGCTGTATCCAGGGTCTCCAAGTCTACCGGCGCACAAAAGACCTCGGCCCCAGGCGTTTCTTCGTCTAGGTCGATCAGTTCGTAGGTTTCGGCCCCCCCCTCCATGACCACCTCCAGGAGTCTTTCCTCATCCCCCGGGGCAGCGATGGTCACAACACCCTTCTGGTCAAACATCCAGCCCACACACCCCGTCTCCCCAAGGTTGCCATTACGCTTACTAAAAGCAGATCGAAGGTCAGCCGCAGTGCGATTGCGGTTATCGGTCAGGGCTTCAATGAGCACGGCAATGCCGCCCGGCCCATAGCCCTCATAGCGGATAGCCTCATAGCTATTATCAGCCCCCAATTGGCCCGAACCCTTAGCAATAGCGCGATCAATGTTGTCATTGGGCACCCCCGCCGCCTTCGCCTTATCGATGGCGGTGCGCAACTGGAAATTCCCGGCGGGGTCTGCTCCCCCCAGCCGCGCTGCCACAATAATTTCCCGCGACATCTTGGCAAACACCTTGCCCTTCACCGCATCGACCCGAGCTTTTTGTCGCTTAATATTGGCCCACTTACTATGACCTGCCATACCTCACGGGGGATCACTGCATGTTCGATTCTATCGCCTGAGTTGTCCGAATCAGCCCCAGGCAGGCTTGGTTTTGTCATGGGCTCAGGCCGGGATAAACGCTACCATGGCGATCAGCGAACGAGGGCGGCAAGGTTAACCCCAGATCGAGGGCAGCCCTGCCGTTTCTGCGTTCAAGGTGTACCGCTTTCCGTGTCCGACTCCCCAGCCCTCCATGAAACCCTACCAAACCATTCCCATCGCCGACTGCGGCGAACCCCTCGTCCCCATCCCATCGACCTCCTTTGCCAGGGTCGATCCCCATCCCTACCAACGCTTGGGAGCCCCCTACGGCCACCAGTCTCCCTATTGGCTGCGACTCGGCGTGTTAGAGGCACTGGCAGTGGCCCAAGACCATCTGCAGCAGCACCACCCTCAATGGCGAATGCAGATTTTCGATGCCTACCGCCCGGTTGCGGTTCAGGCATTTATGGTGAACCATGCCTTCGAGGAACTGCGTCAGCAGCGCTATCCTCAGCAAACCGATCTGACCGAGGATCAGCACCAAGCCCTGATGGCCGAAGTCACCCAGTTTTGGGCTAGTCCCAGTCCTGATCCCACCACCCCGCCCCCCCACAGCACCGGGGCCGCCATCGATATCAGCCTCGTGGATGCCAAAGATTACCCCATTTCCATGGGTTCTCCCATTGACGAGATTTCAGACCGCTCCCGGCCCGACTACTTTGCACCGACCTCCGATCCCGAGGGCCAACGATTTCACACCCATCGCCAGATTCTCCACCAGGCGATGGCCGTCGCTGGCTTTTGCCGTCATCCCCAGGAATGGTGGCACTTTTCCCTCGGAGACCAACTGTGGGCATGGCTTCAGCAGCAGGCCCATCCCCACCAGCCCGTTATCGCCCGCTACGGTCGAGCCGATATCCTGCTTTAACCCATCAAGGGGACAATAACCTCCCTACGCTCACTAAACCGCTCACGTTCTATAGCCTCCGTAGGCCCAGGTGAAACACCATTGCAACGTCAACCAGACAGTGGGGGCATCCTCTTCCACGGCTAAATCGCGTAGGTGAACAGCGGTTCCCTGGGGCAGTTCCACCATGGCCGGAGCGTGCTGGGCCAAATCCTGATCCACGAGGGCGAGCAACGCCGCGATGGTTTGATGATTCGCCCAATCCCCAGCCTGGGTCGTTTCAACCACCGCATCGCCCGGTAAGACCAGGGGCAGCGTCGGCAGCAATCGACCGCTTCCCAGGTCGATAATCCAAGTTTTAGACCCCGTGACCAATTGCATTAAAGGTCGCAGCGAGAGGATACCCTGCTGCCAGCCCCGACCGGGGGACAGCACCTGCACTGGCAATCCGCCCATCAGTTGCATCACCCGCTCCGAGCTTTGGGCCAAATACCAGCGGAATCGAGGCCACAGATCCGCCACCAGTACCGGAGCCCGCACAAACGTATGCTTAAATAACGCCTTTGGGCCGTCAATGCCCTGAGTCGCATGATAGGCCAAGGTGGTGCAGCCGATCTCGCGTTCATCCTCTGAGGCATCCTCCTCCCCTTGGCACAGTTGGGGCAACCCCTGGATCAATACTCGTCGGGCATGGCCATAGAGAAATCGCTGCACCCAGCCTGCATCCTGAAAGGTCAACCAATCTCCCAAAATTCCCTCCGTAGAAGGCGCGGCCTCCTCCATCAAGGTGCTCGCAAAGTCATCCAGGGTAAACGCCGTAGAAGTCCCATTCTCTTGGGGCAAACTTTCTTGGGAAAGACGAGGCAACGTCTCTAAAGCCGCTGCCGAGGTGCTTCCCGTACCTTGCACACCCATATCTGCCAAATACAAATGCAGTCGCAGGGTGGCCGGTTGCCACGACTGAAACGGACACAGCGCCTCTACCCGACGTCCTGTGGTGAGCACCTCGTAGAGCAAAGGCTGAGCCTGGGCCACCACCTCCAGCACACCCGATGTCAGCGTTTCCACGGAGATCCAAGACCCGTCCAAGTCATGATCTAGCAGGGAGAGCGTCGTCTCAGGCGGCAGCCATAGCGAAGGCGAGGGATCCGCCTGAGTCACTAAATCAAGGGCATAGGTTTCCTGGGCTGTCGTCAAGGTCAGAACCGGCACTAGGCGAACCACGCTCACCGTACCCGGTTCACCCGCTCGTCGTACCGTGGCCCGGCCACCTTCAACGAGGTGCATCACCTCATAACCACTGCTCGCCAACATCCACAACAGCCGTGGAATCAGGGAAGGAATTGGCAAGATCGCCGCCGCCGATGACGCCCCTAAGCCCAGACCGGGCGCATCCTGGGCAAGTCGATCCAGCACATTCCACACCTCCTCACTGATATAAGGGGCCAACAAGGCAGGGGTTAACACCACATCCGCTGGCCACCCTGCCGTCGGCGACCGCAGCGTCATCACAATGGCGATCAGTTGATCCAGCGCTTGGGCCAGATTCTGGGCATGCATCAAGGCCACCGGAGTCCCCTCTAACGGCGACAACTGGCAAATGGACTGGCGCAGCAAAGCTGCCGTAGTCCCCCCCGACCAAGACTCAGTCGGGGGCCACGGGGCCAAGGCAGACATCGCCGGAGCAACCATCGTCATCACCATTTCCCAACACAAAGGGCTACTCCCTAGGGAATGCCTAGGGAAACCACAAAATGCGACAACCGCTTAGCAAATCTATGGGAAGCCCCCAAGGACACCCCATCACCAAGTTCCTATCACCACGCCATATACGCCAACCGTCGCGCCGTCCCATGAATCTCATCTGCATTGGCCACCAGTTGGCCACAGGCATCCCAGGTGCCAGCCAAAAAGGCTTGCCGCACTCCCTCCGGCATCTGAACCGACACCGATTGATCGCCATAGCCAACCCGCAAGTTTTCTAGATCGAGGGTAACGGCCAGGGTTGGATCATCCGTTAACGCCCGCTGCATCTGAGCTAAAGCCTCCGCCGTTGCCGTCACACAGGGGATGCCAATAGCCACACAGTTTCCGAAGAAAATTTCCGCGAAACTTTCCCCAACAATCCCGCGAATTCCCCAGCGGGCAATGGCCTGGGGCGCATGTTCACGGGACGATCCGCAGCCAAAATTGCGGTTTACGACCAAAATAGAAGCATCCTGATAGGGCTCTTGGTCAAAGGGATGCTGCCCCGATAGGGCAAGACGATCATCCGCAAACACCTGTTCTCCAAGGCCATCAAAGGTCACACACTTCAGAAACCGAGCCGGAATAATCCGATCCGTATCAATATCATTCCCTACCAAAGGAATTCCAGTTCCGGCAATTTGCTGAATTTTCGACATTACCCTATCCTAATAACGCTATCCCAACGATTAAGCGACCTTTAGCCACCAGCTAATCGAGCCATTAACTGAACATCAAAGACTTCCTCAAAATACTGCTTTTTATACCCTAAGTTCCACAGTTCAGAGGCACAATCTTCCCCAACTTGGGATGGCACCACATCTAGGTGCAAAACATGGGCTTCACTATCAAAATGGCAGTGAATACTTTTTACCGCTCCGACACCGCGTCGATCAAGCGCCACTGCAACCCGCAATAAGGCGCTCAATTGAGTCACCACTTGACGATGATAGCGAGTCGGCAAATTCCGGAAGCTCTCATGTTTCTTCTTAGGCCCACTGCGGCGATGGTAGCGAGCAATATTGGCAATTACTTCCAATTCCGTTTCTGTATAACCCAATAGTTCCCCGTGACGAATTAAATAATAGGAATGCTTATGGTGGGACGAGTGACTGACAAAGTGTCCACAATTGTGGAGGATAGTTGCCGCCCAAAGCAATTCTTTTTCTAACGCCCCCCAGGTATGCAAGCTACCATAGGTTTGGTCAAATAAATCCATCACAAATTGAGCTACTCGCTCTGCCCGGTTTAGATGAACCTTATACTTGTGGGCTGTTTTCAGCACATTGCGCTGACGAACGGACTTCTGAAACTGCATCCGATCTTCAATCAGACCATGGGTGATCATCCAATCCACCACCACCCCTTCCCGCAGTGCCCGCTCGCAAATGGTGATGGACTTCGCCCCTAGCAAACCCATGGCCTCATGGAGAATCACCGCCCCTGCTACAATAATCTCTGCTCGCCGAGGCGACATTTCTGGCATCGCTAACCGTTCGCTATAGCTCGCTTGCCGCAGTTCTTCGACCAGCTTAGATAAGTCCTCATAGGACATCTGATAGCCATTCAGCGGATCGGGCACCAACCCTAGGCGCTTGTAGGCCGCCAAAGCCGCCAAACATTCAATCGTCCCCGAGGTGCCAATCATACGCACGGCTTCAGAGCCGTCTAGCTTTGCCCTGAGTTCCTGCACAGGCAATTCCAACATCCCCCGCACATAGGCTCTCAGGGCAATAAATTCTGAGGCACTGATGGGATTGGTCTTCACAAATTGGGCCGTCAGTCGCACCGCACCTACCTTAGTGCTGCTGAGGCAGCGGTGAGGTTCTCCGGTTCCCAAAATGAGTTCCGTAGAGCCACCGCCAATGTCAATCACCGCATGGGGTTGGCTATGGAATTCCATCCCAGACAGCACACCCAAATAAATCCGACGAGCTTCTTCGGTGCCCGAAATCACATTAACCGTCAGGCCCACCGCTTGATAAACTCGGTCGATAAATTCTGCGCCATTGGTGGCTTCGCGCACTGCACTGGTGGCTACCGCAATCACCTCTTCAGCCTGGAGACTAGCCGCAATAGCACAGCAGCGCTTCAGGGCAGACACCGCCCGATCTATAGCTTCTGGCGTCAAGCTTTTAGTCGTCTCATCAAAATTGCCGAGCCGAACGGTCTCTTTTTCACGATCAATAATGCTGAAGGCTGGCAGATCCGGCTGAATCTTGACCACCACCATGTGGATGGAGTTCGTACCCACATCAATGGCCGCCAGGATACGATCCCCCTTAATTTCCTCTGGGGTAAAACTTGAAAAGGCCGTCATGTGCTTTTCAGAATCGCTCGTCAAGCCTGTTGTCGTCACCATCCCCGACCTCAACCGTTCTACTCAGATCTTACCTTTCCACCGAGCCGTCACTGGAGATAGCCTACCCTTTTCTTCGTATTCTGCTGGAAGCACTTCCAACGACATCCATACGAAATTCCCCCTACTTTCACTCAGGAAAATAGGGGGAACTCATGAATACCCTGGCATTGAGCTATTTTGACGAGGGGCAACCCCCTCACTATCTTCGCCGCAGGTGCGTTTCACGTCTGAGTTCGGGATGGGTCAGAGTGGTTCCACACCGCCATAAACACCAGGAGAGGTGAAAGGTTGGTTATGTCCTTGGACTACACGTTAGAGAAGTGATTTTGATGACACTCAGGGAATGAGTCTGAGTGCTGCGAATGAGATAAGGTCAAGCCCTCGGTCTGTTAGTATTCCTCGACTGCATCCATTACTGGACTTCCATCTAGAACCTATCAACGGGTGGTCTACCCGTGACCTTACTGGCTTATGCCATGGGAACACTCATCTTGAGGTGGGCTTCCCACTTAGATGCTTTCAGCGGTTATCCACTCCGCACTTAGCTACCCTGCGTTTACCGTTGGCACGATAACAGGTACACCAGCGGTGCGTTCTTCCCGGTCCTCTCGTACTAAGGAAGACTCCTCTCAATGTTCCTACGCCTGCACCGGATATGGACCGAACTGTCTCACGACGTTCTGAACCCAGCTCACGTACCGCTTTAATGGGCGAAC
>JALQST010000629.1 GCA_023264315.1 Nodosilinea sp. BSH.14 | reverse complement strand
CCTTGGACTAATTTCAACGCCCAGCTGCGCTACTGGCAGAACTACATTGGCCGGCCGGTGTGTTTCTCCACCTACGGGCAGGGCCAGCTGTACATTGCGCCGATTCCTGACCAGGTTTACCCGATTGAGCTGGATACCGTCATCCTGCCGCTGCCGCTTGACCCGGTGTTCCCGAGTATTCCTGATTCCATCGTTGACCCGTACACGACTCCAGTGGCCTTCTATGCGGCTTACAAGGCCAAATACAAGGAACAGTCCTACGGCGAAGCAGAAATCTACAAACAAGAATACGCTAAGCACGTTCAGGCCGCACTCAACAGCACCTACACGCGCCGCATCCCCGACCCCTATAGCTCACCGTACTAATCATGGCAGCAGCAGAGCAAAAGAAGTCTTATGCTGTCATCAAGCAATTCCGTGGCCTAAACACACGGGCTAACAGGACGGCGATTGAGCAAGAAGAGTTTGCGTGGATTGAGAATGCCATGCCCATCGGGTTTGGCAACATCAAAATTGTTCCGGCTCAGTCGGCTTTAACATATAGCAGCGCAAAT
>JALQST010000628.1 GCA_023264315.1 Nodosilinea sp. BSH.14 | reverse complement strand
CAGCAATTCTCATTTTGGCGAAAAGCTATTCAAAGGCCAGGAATAAGGGTAGGGTAATGCCATCTGAGAGACCTAAGAGAGCCAGAGCTGTTGAAAGAACCCGGTTTGTTTAACAGGCTAGTAGCCTCGTTTCGCCAGCGGTTGTCGTCGCTACCGGACAAACGCAAAGGTAAGAATAGCCGCTACGGGATGGAAGATGCGGCGTTAAGCGCCTTTGGTGTGTTTTTCACCCAAACGCCGTCTTTTCTGGCCTATCAGCGGAAGATGGCGGACAGTAAGGGGAAAAGCAATGCCCAAAGCCTGTTTGGGGTTCATCAGATACCCAGTGACAACCACATCCGGGATTTACTGGATGGGGTTTCCCCTGAGCAGGTGTTTCCCATGTTCGAGGAAATTTTGCAGGGGTTAGAGGCGCAGGGAGAGTTGAACAGCTTCCGGTGCTTAGGAGACCGGCTGTTGGTGGCCGTAGATGGAACCGAATACTTTAGTTCGACCCGAATCCACTGTTGCCAGTGCTCGACTCGTACCTTGAGGTCAGGGGAGATTCATGACTTCCA
>JALQST010000627.1 GCA_023264315.1 Nodosilinea sp. BSH.14 | reverse complement strand
AACTCAGTGAAATTGAATTCTCCGTGAAGATGCGGAGTTCCCGTGGTTAGACGGAAAGACCCCGTGCACCTTTACTATAACTTTACATTGGTATTAGAAATGACATGTGTAGCATAGGAGGGAGACTTTGAAGTGGCGGCGCCAGCTGTCATGGAGTCATCCAGTGAAATACCTCTCTTGTTATTTTTGATATCTAACTGCATGCCATTATCTGGCTGCAAGACACTGTATGGTGGGTAGTTTGACTGGGGCGGTCGCCTCCTAAAGAGTAACGGAGGCGTGCGAAGGTTGGCTCAGACCGGTCAGAAATCGGTCGATGAGTGCAATGGCATAAGCCAGCCTGACTGCAAGACTGACAAGTCGAGCAGAGACGAAAGTCGGTCATAGTGATCCGGTGGTTCTGAGTGGAAGGGCCATCGCTCAACGAATAAAAGGTACGCCGGGGATAACAGGCTGATACCATCCAAGAGTTCATATCGACGATGGTGTTTGGCACCTCGATGTCGGCTCATCACATCCTGGGGCTGGAGCAGGTCCCAAGGGTTTGGCTGTTCGCCAATT
>JALQST010000626.1 GCA_023264315.1 Nodosilinea sp. BSH.14 | reverse complement strand
CCGGCGGCGACCATGGTGGCGGCATGGATCAAGGCAGAAATGGGGGTGGGGCCTTCCATGGCGTCCGGTAACCAAACGTGGAGGGGAAATTGGGCCGATTTGGCCACGGGGCCTAAAAAGACCAAGATCGCTAAGATAGCGGCGATCGCCCCAGAGATAGCCCCAGAGGAAACGAGGGTTTCAAGTTTCTCACCAATAATCCCAAAGTCAAAACTACCAGTGGCCCAATACAAACCGAGGATGCCTAACAAGAGGCCAAAATCCCCGACGCGGTTGGTGACAAACGCTTTTTGGCAAGCATCGGCGGCCGCTTTGCGGTCATACCAGAAACCGATCAGGAGGTAGGAACACATCCCCACCAGTTCCCAAAAAATATAAACCTGCACCAAATTGGGACTAATCACCAGCCCCAACATCGAAGAGGCAAATAGACTCAAGTAGGCATAAAATCTCACATAACCAGGGTCATGGGCCATATAGCCATCGGTGTAAATCATCACCAACAGGGCCACAGAGGTGACAATCACCAACATTAAGGCGCTCAGGTGATCGATCACATAAC
>JALQST010000625.1:253-562 GCA_023264315.1 Nodosilinea sp. BSH.14 | reverse complement strand
GTCGAGGGAGTGGTAGCCACAGGGGGCATTGTTGTAGAGATCTTCCACCTCCTGGGCATAGCGGGTGAGGTCGGCCTCCGCCTGCTTGCGGTGGGTAATGTCCTCGATCAGGTGGATCACCTCCGATGGACGGCCAAAGGCGTCCAAAATGAGGGCGCTGGTAATGGTGGCCCACACCTGCTGCGGGGGCTGCGGGGGTCGCTGTTTAGCCCGCAGTCTCACCTCCCGCGTGGTGAGGGCGAGGCTGGAGTCCTGTAAGTCGTCTAGCCAGGGCTCCGAGACCCCGGCGGGATTGTCCAGCAGATCGTA
>JALQST010000625.1:0-243 GCA_023264315.1 Nodosilinea sp. BSH.14 | reverse complement strand
CAACTCCGCTTGGGCATAGCCCAGGATCCCCCGCAGGCTGGCGTTGATCCGCGTAATCTCCCCCTGGAGAGTAGACACGGCGATACCCACCGGGTTTTGGTCAAACAGCCGCCGCAGACGGGCTTCGCTGGTGCGCAGTTCCACCGTGCTTTGCTCAATCCGGGCTTCAAGCTGGTGGTTGAGGTCTTGCAGGGCGGCCATGGCCTGTTGGCCCTGTTCATAGAGTTCGGCCTGCTGAATGGC
>JALQST010000624.1 GCA_023264315.1 Nodosilinea sp. BSH.14 | reverse complement strand
GCTACTGAGGATTGAAGATATATATTTACCTCTTCTTGACTATATACTATAACATAAAAGAATAGTCTTGTGATAGGGTTTGAATTTTTTATAAAAAAAAATAATCATAGGAAAAGTATATATAAAATAGGTTTTCTTTTTATTTTACTTTTGCTATGATTAATATATATAAAAAAGCGGACGTGGCGGAATTGGTAGACGCGCTAGATTTAGGTTCTAGTAAGTTAACCTTGTGAGAGTTCGAGTCTCTCCGTCCGCATTTTCTTTTATTCTTAAACTAAGCTAGAATTCCACTTTTGAAGTGTTAGTTTTATAGATCCGTCTTCTTGTACAGTCTCATTAACTGTATGGAAACCTTGATTAGAAGTTGATTCAACTATTGAATTATAAGCATATCTTTGACTTACTCTATCTAAGAATAATTCAACTGACCAAGGTTGTTGCCAAAATTGTAAATCAGCTACAAGTTGATATTCAAATCCATTCCAACTAAAACCAATATCGTAATTGTTATTCTGCGATATTACTAAATTAGCAAAGCTAGTTTGATTTTTGTAACCTTTAATT
>JALQST010000623.1 GCA_023264315.1 Nodosilinea sp. BSH.14 | reverse complement strand
CGTGCTGGGTTTGGGCGACATCGGACCCAAGGCGGCGATGCCCGTCATGGAGGGCAAGGCCGCCTTGTTCAAACGCTTCGCCGGCGTCGACGCATGGCCGATCTGCCTGGACACGAAGGACACCGACGAGATAGTGCGGGCCGTGGAATTGATCGCGCCCGGATTCGGTGGGATCAACCTCGAGGACATCTCGGCGCCACGCTGCTTCGAAATCGAGCGCAGACTTCGAGAACGGCTCGACATCCCCGTCTTCCACGACGATCAGCACGGCACTGCTGTCGTGGTGCTCGCCGCGCTGCACAACGCTTTGCGTCTGGTGAACAAGTCCATGGGGGATATCCGGGTCGTGATGATGGGTGCCGGTGCCGCGGGTGTGGCAGTTGCTCGGCTTCTCATGGAATCCGGCGTCAAGGACATCGTCATCTTCGACTCCAAGGGCCCGCTGTACGTGGGACGGGATCGGATGGACGAGGATCGGGCCGCACTCGCGGCCATCACCAATCCTCGACACCACACCGGAACGGTCTCCGAAGCCCTCGAAGGCGCCGACGTCTTCATCGGGTTGAG
>JALQST010000622.1 GCA_023264315.1 Nodosilinea sp. BSH.14 | reverse complement strand
GGTCGTGCGCACCTTGGTTTGGCGGGCGCGTTTGGCGGCGGATTTGATGTTGGCCATGGGATGAAGAAATATTGCGATCGTGCCAGGGGCGAGAATCGAACTCGCGACCAAGGGCTTATGAGTCCCCTGCTCTACCGCTGAGCTACCCTGGCTTTCGACAGCGGCGGCCCCGCGGGCGGAGCCGGAAAGGTCGCGTAATGTGCGTGCGGTCGCCGATGCAAGCAAGGAAAAAGGCGCGGACGAACTTTGCCATTGGCTCCCCGCGCAGTGCAGCGGAGATTCAAAGCACATGGCACTGGGCGCGGAACTTCATCGGGAGTCGCCACCTCCCTGGGAGGAGGATGGTTCATTTCTCCTGCTCAATCCCCGCCTGCCGGAGAGCGTCCGATCGCGCGTGCTGTCTGCGGATTTTCCCGAGGCTTCCGGCCGTGTCTGGGTGGCCACTTCCGGCACAGGTGGCACCATGAAAATAGTCGCCCTGTCGCGCCGGGCGCTCGAAGCGAGTGCACGGGCGGTGAATACGCACCTTGGCTCCGGCCACGACGATGTTTGGCTCAATCCCCTGCCGCTCTT
>JALQST010000621.1 GCA_023264315.1 Nodosilinea sp. BSH.14 | reverse complement strand
GAAGATGCTCGACTACGAGCAGAGGAAGAAAGACTACGAGCGCGAGAACGAGAAGCTCGACGCGATGATCTTGCAGACGAAGAACGACGCAAAGCAGATCGAGAACGAAACCGAGCAGATCAGGAAAGAAGCCGAGCAAGTGAGGAAAGAGAACGCGCGGCTCGCCGTGCTCGAATCCAAAATCGATGGATTGTTCTCCAAGTACAACATCAAATTGCCCCAGGGGAAGACACCCGAGCAGCCCTAGCGGATTTTGTGGCTTTTTTGCAAGAATATGGGGATCTTTGATTAGTTTTTTAGGGCTGCTCCCCCGCACGTTAACCACCTTCCTGTTTGCCCTGGCGGCGCTTCTGCGGTTTTATGGCACCACCGACACCGAATTCCTCCACCTCACCACCCTCGGCTGGAGCCTCCTGGCGTTCAGTCTGGGGTCAGCGGCTCTCGTGGTTAATCTCGGCCTTGAGTGGAACGCTGGACGCCGAAGCCGAGCACAGGCGGAAGATGCTCGACTACGAGCAGAGGAAGAAAGACGACGAGCGCGAGAACGAGAAGCTCGACGCGATGATCTTGCAGA
>JALQST010000620.1 GCA_023264315.1 Nodosilinea sp. BSH.14 | reverse complement strand
TCATCAGCAAGATGCGCTGGCCGGATCCAGCCAGTTGCTTGGCGGTGGCGATGGCCATGGTGGTACTGCCGCAACCGCCTTTGCCGAGGAAAGTAAGAATTTTTGCCATGATTGCTGGGGAAAAAGTATGGGTAGGATCAGGACATCGCCAAGTTCCCGGAAGCCCTCACCCCCAGCCCCTCTCCTCCCAGGAGAGGGGGACTAGAAAAATTCTCAAAGTTCCTCTCCCAATGTGGGAGAAAGGCTGAGGCTGAGGGATCTTCGGGTAGGGGCGCGGAAACCGCGCCCACCCTAGGGCAAGGTAGCGCTATGGAACCATACAAAACAAGGGGCTTCAGCCCCTTGCTCTGGCAGAGATTGCCCGACGCTTAACGAAATCTAGGCAAGTTCTGGCTAAATATGCTCGAATTCGTCGAAAACGAGTCTAGACAGCGGATAGCTCGTCTTCAAAGAACCAGGTGGCATACTTGTCGTCGAATTCCACCACCACGCCGATACCACGGCCATCCACCACTTTGAAACTGTTGATGGTGCCGCTTTTACCCAGGCGACCCGCAACATCGGAGGAAACACGGTCTCT
>JALQST010000061.1 GCA_023264315.1 Nodosilinea sp. BSH.14 | reverse complement strand
CCTCACCATGTACCTGCAAGAGGTGGACGCCATCGCCAAAATCCAGTGGAACGACCAGCTCACCTACGGCGACATCTACATGCAGGCGGAGATCGAAAATTCCACCTACAACTTTGAAGCCTCTGACCCCGACCTGCTGTTCCAACGGTTTGAGCTGTACCAAAAGGAGGCCGAGCAACTGATGAATCGCGGCCTAGTTCTGCCCAGCTACGACTACGTCCTGAAATGCTCCCACACCTTTAACCTGCTGGATGCCCGAGGGGTGATCTCCGTCACCGAACGCACCCGCTACATTCGCCAGGTCCGCGCCTTGGCCCGCCGGGTGGCCCAACTCTATCTCGACCAGCGGGAAGCCCTTGGGTTCCCCCTGCTGAAGGCCAGCTAAAGCCCCCTGAGTTCGGGCTTAGGCTCGGGTTTAGGGTCGAGTTTAGTCAATGTTGATCATCATTAGGGACATGTCATCGGCGGCGATGGCGCTGGCTTGGCGATGGATGACGGATTGCAGAATGTAATCCACGCTTTTTTCGCGGCGGGCCACGGTGAGCAGATCGATGAAGGCATCGAGGCCCAGGTATTGGTCGTTGTTTTGCAGCACCTCGTAGAGGCCGTCGCTAAAGAGGTAGAGGCTGCTATTGGGGGGCACCTGGCAGCGCTGCCACTGATATTTGGCGTCGGGCATCATGCCAATGGGCATTCCGGGGGTGCGAAGGCGCAGGGTGCTCACGGTTTGGTCTTCGCCCACGGAAATGAGCACGGCGGGGGGATGCCCCGCACTGGCATAGAGCAGTTGGCGGTTGGCCCGGTTCAGCACTCCATACCAGATGGTGAAGTATTTCTGATTTTGATCCCCCATGGGGAAGGTTTCGTTGAGGGCGCGGAGTACCTTTTCAGGACGATAAAAGCTCACATCCGGCAAGGACTGAGCCCGCAGCACGTTCAGCACCGAAGTGGACAGCAGCGCAGAGCCCAACCCATGGCCCGACACATCCAGCAGATACATCACCAGGTAGTCCGGATCGAGCCAGTAGTAGTCGTAGCAGTCTCCCCCCAGTTCTTGGGAGGGGCAAAATCGCGACTGAATCGGGATTTTCTCCGTTTGGTCGGGCGGCAGCAAGGATCGCACATAGCTTTCCGCCTCCGCCAGTTCCGCCTCCATCCTTTGAGTTTGCTGGCGCAGGTCTTGGGTGAGCTGGTAGAGCCGCAGCCCCGCCCTCACTCGGGCATTCAGTTCGTTGATATCGACGGGCTTGGAGAGTAGATCATCAGCCCCCATTTCTAACCCCGTCACCCGGTCGGCACTGCTATAGCGGGAGGTGAGCAGCAGCAGCGAGGCAATGTAGAGGGTGGGGTGGCGCTTGAGGCTGTAGCAAAAGGTGAGGCCGTCGATTTCGCCGGGAATGTTCCAGTCGCAAATAATCACACCGGGCATCAGTTTCTCTGCCAGGGCCAGCCCTTCCTTGCCGTTGCGGGCCGTTGTCACCTTATACCCCTGCGCCACCAAGGCATCCACGAGGAACTGCTCGGTGTCAATATCATGCTCGATGATCAAAATATTGGTCATAGAATCTCTAGGATACCCCCTGGGCAGCTACAGCGGGTGACAGGAACAGAACAGGGGGCGGATGCTCACCACGGTTAGATTTACCCAAACGGTAAACCGTCTCAGTATGATTTTCCACGAAGATCGGCGGCAAAACCTACCCCCAGGGAGGATTGATCGCCTCAAATGCCAACCCAATGACCCACCCTAACCTCAGCCCGTAGGCATCTACATCGACTTGAATGCGGCCTCCCAGCAACCATATGCCCTCGCCAGCATGGGGTACAGTCCTATCAGCAGCAGTGGGCGGTGATTCAGCCGTTACCCTCAAGACCTACTGCGTATTGCTTCACAAAGGCTGTGCCAATAGGATAGAGCCGTTGCGGGGGTGACGGCTTTTGCACCCAGGGCCAGCAGATTTTCGGTATTGGGGCTCTCGAAGGTGAAAAGGGGTTTGCCCTGGGCTATAAGATTTTGGGCCAAGACCTCGGTTTTGCCGCTGGGGGCCGCATAGGCCATCAATGGGGCTAAGGCAATCGCCCACACCACCTGATTTCGCTTCTCCGCTAGGGCGGCAGTGGCTCGCCGTTGGGCCGCTGGAAAGGGAGACAGCAAGAGGAGTTGCCCGGTCTCAATGGCCTTTTTCTGCTCTGGGGACAGTTCCAAACTGCGGGCGGGGGCGTGCAGCACAGGCTAGGTGCCGCGCAACAGCAACCGTAGGCACTCTTTTTCCATGGGCGAATGGAATCCGCTCATCACCGGGATCTTGGCTTCTCGTAGGGCTTGGGCTTGGGCTAGGTGTTGAGAATGAGGTCGCCGGGACATTTGACCGGGCAGAATAGCGCCAGGGCGGATTGGTTCAGCCGATCTGGATCACCCAGAAGGCTAAGGGTAGAAGCCTGATCCTCAGGAAACGTCGTCCTCAGCCCGGTTGGGTAGCTGGGGTGGTCGGGGGGTGAGGTAGACCGGGGGAGGCATGGAAAAAGGGGTAAGGAAAAAGGAAAAAATTGGTTGACGGACATAAAGATTTGGCCCTGGGCAAGGGAATCTGGCTCCTACAGCCTTTGAATATCCTAGGGGGCAGGTCTCCTGACCCTCTCCCTAACCCTCTCCCTGACCCTCTACCGGATCTGGCTAACCTCGTCAGCCCATCATCAATACATCACCCTTATTTACTGTTTACTTTTTCCCTACATCACCCTTATTTACTGTTTACTTTTTCCCTTCTCTCCTCCCTCGGCAATCGCCTTCCTCAACAGTTCCCCGTCGCTGGGGTGTAGTTCGCGGGGGGCGGTTCTAATGAGAAACCGTTCGGGCTGAGTGGGGCTTTTCGACTGTTCGACAGGCTCACAGTGAAAGGCGAACGGGGGTGGGGTGTCCGTTGGGAAAGCTGCCCCCGTTAACGCCGTTCCTCAGGCCATGGGCCTCAGGCTAATGGGCCGAGAAGATCATGCTGCCGCTGTCGTACATCAGTTCGATGATCAGTTGGCCATCGCGGAAGAAGTAGCTGTTGGCGCTGTCCAGGCCGCGCAGGAAGGCGGTATCGGAGGAACCCTCGGGGCAGGCCATGCGGGTGATGGCTACTCCAGTGATGGTGAGGCGGTTATCGGTAGCGGTGGCAAAGCTGCCCCGACCCCGGTTGCAGTCGGCCTGCACGGCCACACTGCCATCGTCCATGAATTCGATGGTGTAGTTGTCGGGGTTGCTAGGAACGGTCTGGGAGCCATCGTTCATCTGAATTTGCTGGAGTTTCCAGACGCTACCCATCAGGCTGGGGGCGACGGCTTCCTTAAAGCGCAAGGTGCCGCTGTCGAAGAGCATTTCCACAAAGAGCTGGTCGTCTTGGAAGAAATAGGAATTGGCGTTGCTGAGGGCTTGGGTAAACTCGCCACCGATGGAGCCTTCGGGACAGGCGGCTAGGGTGGTGGCAATGGGGGCAATCCCCAGCCGACCCTCCGCACTGGTGGTAAAGCTGCCCCGGCCTCGGTTGCAGTCAGCCTGCACAGCCATCGAACCATCGTCCATGAATTCCACGGTGTAGTTCTCTGGCGGCTCGGCCACGAGGAGTTTGCCATCGTTAAACTGAATGTCTTGAAGTTCCCAAACGCGGCCCGTGAGCGATACCGTTTCAGCGGGCGAGAACTGCATGGTGCCACTGCCGTAGGCGAGGTCGATGAACATATCGTCGCCCTGGAAGAAGAGCATATTGGCGTTGGCGATGCTTTGCAGGAAGCGGGTATCGAGGGAACCTTCCGGGCATGCGGCGGTGGTGGTGGGGCCGAGGGTAATCGTAATGCGACCATCCACTAGGTTGAAGGCTCCGGCGGCGCGGTTACAGTCGGCCTGGATGAAGACTTCCCCAACCTCCGTGAATTCCACAGTGTAGTTCTGGGGCGACGTGGGAGCAAACAGGGCACCATCATTCATCTGGATCTGCTGGAGTTCCCAGACCGTACCCACCAGGGCATCTTTCTCATCCAAACTAACGGGTACCATACAGGAGGCTCCCATCCAGGCCACGGAGGCGGTTAAAAAAGCGGTATTACGAAAGGCTTTCATGGATTTATCAACCACAAGGGATTTTGAACAGGGGACAGGACACAAGGTCTGTGACGATGTTGGTTAGATAGCCCACCAACAGAAACCGTACACAACTCACACCAAAGCTGCCCCCTATGGTGACAGAGCCTAATCGATTCGGACAAGCGATTGTCAAAAAACGTGAATTTTTCAGGATTTCGCCAAGTTATCCCAGGCCAAGGAACCATCGCATCCTCCCTGCCGCAATTGCCCTTGGCCATGGGCCTAACCACGCTATTGAGGCATGGACTCCCCAGCCAAGGGATCCCCTGGCCCGGCTTCCTGCGAGTCTGGGAAGCCTGAGGGGGCGCAGAGGGGCCACACCGTTTTGAGGCGATCTAAAAAGGCATAGACGGGCGGTGGCAACAGGGCATCCTTCAGCACAATCACGCCGATAGTGCGCTCTAGGGGAATGGGCAACTCCGCCACCCGCAGGTGGGGCGGGATAGGCTCGGCGGCAAGGCATGCCATGATGGTAGCCCCTAGCCCGCGCTTGACCATACCGAGGATGGTCGAGTCTTCCCGGATGGAGTAGGCCGGGGTGAGGGCTTGACCGTGGCGGCGCAGCAACCGCTCTAGGTACTGGCGATCCCCGTCGTCGTTGTGGGTGAGGATCAGGGGGTAGGCGGCCAGGTCGTCCCAGGTGAACGGGTTCGGGGCCGGATCAGCGGCGGGGGGCAGCAGCACCAGGTAGCGATCGCGCAGCAGTTCCCAGCTTTCAAAGTCGGGCTTGGTGGGCAGATAGGTGAACCCGACATCGGCGTGGCCCTGGCGCACAGCATCCTCCACCATGTCGTAGTGAAATTTTTCGTCGATGGCGATGGGAATGTGGGGATACTGTTCCCGAAACTGGCGAATCACCTCCGGCAAAATATGGGTGGCTACACTGCGAAAGGCAGCAAGGCGAACTTCGCCACTTTGCAAGCCCTTAGCCAAATCGGCCTGGTGGCAAAGGTTTTGCAAGGATTGTAGCACCAGACGGGCTTCCTCCGTAATCTGCTGACCCACCGGCGTCAACACCGCCCCGTGGCGGCTACGGCTCAGCAAAATCACCCCCAGTTCGTCCTCCAGGGTGGCGATGGCGTGGCTCACCGCCGACTGGGACAAGTCCATCTGCAAGGCAGCTTCGCTGAAGGAACCCGTGTCGGCAATGGCCACCAGGGCACGGAGTTGAGACAGCTTAACGCGGTGGGGATCGGCCTTGGCCATGGGGTTAGCGCTCCTGGCGCACCGTGATGGAATTGAGCGATTGTCCGGGGGGCAGATCCACAAAGACGGGATCCCCCGCCTGGAGGCCGTTTGTCACCTGGATTTGATCCCCCACCTGGGGGCCAAGGGTAACGGGTTGAAACAGAATATCGCGACGGCTTCCCGGCACCAACACCCCCGTTTGCCCCGCCTGCGTCACCACCGCCACCGTGGGCACCACCAGGGCCTCCGCCAGTTGGTCGCCAATGAAGGCCATATCCACATTCATGTTAGACCGCAGCCGTTCCTTGCCCTCCGTCAGTTCAATCCGCACCTGAAACAGGGTGACATTCTGGCGACTAATCGCCTCCGGGGCCACCAACTTCACCCGGCCCTGGTAGGTCTCCTCTGGGAAGGCATCGGCCACCACCTCCACCCGCTGACCCAGCTCAATCACGCTGATGTCGGCTTCCGGCACCTCCGCCAGCACTTCCAAATCCTGGGCCAGGGCCACAATCGCTGTTGACGAAGCCGAGGAGGCATCGGAGGCCGTTGTCGTCGGCGTTACAAAGGCCCCAATGGCAGCAAAGCGCTGGGTGACGATACCCGAAAAGGGGGCACGAATCAGGGTATCCTCCAGGCGCACCAGGGCCGATTGCAACTGGGCCTGGGCCTGGGCCAACCGGGCTTCGGCCTGGGCAATGGCTTCCGGTTCCGGTAGATTCCGCAGATCCTCCGCCCGTTCCTGGGCCTCCCGCACCCGAGCCTGGGCCTGGTCTACCCCGGCCTGGGCGCTGCGCCGTTCCCGCTCGGCGTTGTCCAACTCGGTGCGGGCCACGGCCCCCTGCTGGTGCAAACGGCGAATCCGTTGCAAGTCGCTCGTTGCCAAGTCTAACCGCGCCTGACTATCGCGCACCTGGGCCTGGGCAGCGGTAACGGCGGCTTCGGCCTGGGCAATTTCCTGGGGCCGACTCCCTTGGCGCACATTTTGCAGAGCAGCCACCGCCTCATCCACCGCCGCCCGACCTTGCGCCACCTGCGCCGCCACATCCGCGCTATCCATGCGGGCAATGGGCTGGCCCTGCACCACCCGATCCCCCTGCTCCACATACAACTCGGTCACAATCCCAGCGGTCTTGGGACTGAGATTCACCGTCTGCACCGGGCGCACCGTACCACTGGCGCTAATCCGCACCGTGATCGGCTGAAGGCTAGCTTCCGTGGTATAAGCGGCGATATCGTAGGCGGGCCGATTGCGCCCCAGCGTCCAGGCCACTCCGCCCCCCGCCACCACCAGCGCCGCCAGCCCACCCCCCAGCCACAGCCAAGGACGACGGAGTTTACCAATCAACGGAAGATCCATAGAAATAAACCAGGAAAGCGGTGGAGCAACTCCCATTGTAGGATGGGCCTCTGGCGGCAAGCCGCGCAACGACTGGTACCGGATTTTGATTCTGTGGGATAGATTTACTGACGAGGCGGCGTTAGAAAGCAGAGAAATGGGGATCTCTAGGAAAGAAGGGTTCGATTGGCCGAGCGAGGAAAGCTTGACGCCAAGATCAGAAGGAATTGAGGTGACATCGGGAGAAGTGAGAGATGAATTGAGAGTCTAACCAGTCTCAGATCTATAAGCAATCGACGTTTTTCTCGACAAGACAATACGGCGGATTCACGGAGGTAAGACACACCCAGGATAGTCACAAGGCCTGACCTAGAAAGGGTTTTGTCTTTACATGAAATCAAGGAGTACGATGACAGCGCCATTTGGCGGTATTTTCGTCGTCACTGGCGGGATTGGTTTCCCGGTCTCGGTCATCGCAGCACCTTGATCCGGCAAGCCGCGAACCTCTGGCAGTACAAGCAGTTGGTGCATCAGCGGCTGATTCAAGCCCTAGGGGCAGACCAGCAAGACCTGTATCTCATGGACGGGTTCCCCATGCCCGTCTGTGGCTTTAAGCGGGCACCCCAGGCTCGAGTGTTTCAGGGGAGTGCCAGTTTTGGCTGCTCGGCAACTCAACTGGGCACCTTCTATGGGTTTCGAGGGCATCTGCTCATCACCGCTCAAGGGGCTGTCCTTGGTCTCGCCGTGACCCCGGCCAACCGTGACGAGCGCGATGTTCTGAACTCGTCGTGGGTCTTGAAGGAGTGCGGCTCGGCGATAAAGGGTATATCCGCCCAAGTTTAACCACCCAGTTGGCACACCAGGGACTTCCGTTGTTCACCCCACAGCGAAAAACGATGCACACCGACAACCCCGAGTTTAATCGGTTGCTCAGTCACCACCGCCAGGGCGTTGAAACCGTCATTGGCCATCTCTGCCACTGGTTTGACATCGAGCGGGTCTCCAGTCGTGACCTGTGGCATCTGACGAGTCGCTTAGCCCGGAAAATCCTCGCCCATACCGTGATGATTTGGTTGAACCACCAGCAGGGACGCCCTTGGCTCCAGTTCAGCAGTATTATTACTCAATAATCCCCCTGCTGGATGAGTTGCACATCGCGTTAATGGTAGCCACCTCATTGCAGGCTCAGCAGCGCGATGTGTTGGACTTCTTGACCCAAGCCATCCATGCCGCACGCTTTGGCCAGGAACACCCTAACCTACGGCCTCAAACCCCAGCAGAAGAGGAAACCCCCTTTGGCGGCGTAGCCCCCTGAATCTTTACCACGGAGGTGCCCTTGGCAACCCAGTTTCTAGTCTTACAACAAGTTCCCTTAGACAGCTCGGCGGCGGCGGATAGTCAAATGGTGGGGGATATTCCTGAGTTGGCGATTCTCCTGATTACCCTACTGCTCGTAGCAACGGCGGTGGCGCTGGTGACGCAACAATTGCGAATTCCCTACGTGACTGGATTAGTGCTGGCGGGGTTGCCCATTACCGATTTTTTATCCCGTCGTGTTGGCCTAGATCCGTCCTTAGTCCTCAACCTTTTTCTACCCATTCTCATTTTTGATGCGGCTATCAATACCGACATTAGCCGACTTCGCAGTACGTTTAAGCCCATTGCTATTTTGGCGGGGCCTGGGGCCGTAATTTCCTCAGCGATTATTGCAGCGGTGGTGAAATTTGGGCTAGGGCTAGATTGGATTCCAGCCTTGCTCGTCGGCGTTATTCTGGCGAATACGGATACGGTTTCGATTATTGCGGTCTTCAAAGAGGTGCAAGTTCCCTCGCGACTTTCCACGATTGTAGAGGGCGAAACGCTCTTTAATGATGCGGCTGCTTTGGTTTCCTTTAACCTACTTCTCGCGATCTATACGATGGGACAAATTACCTTTTCCCAAGGCTTTCAGGAAGTCTTGATCGTGACTCTTGGTGGTGGGTTAGTGGGCGGAGTCTTAGGGTATCTTTGCCTGCCTATTTTTCTCCGTCTACAGGATCCGTTAAGCAGTCTACTGTTGACTGTAGCCTTGGCTCTAGGAACCTTTCAAATTAGTCAATTTCTCGGTGTATCAGGGGCCGTGGCTGTTGTTGTTGCCGGTCTTTTATTCGGGAATCTCGGCCTGCCCCGCAGCGCATCCGCCTCGGATCGTATTACCCTGCTGAGCTTTTGGCAGTATGCAGGGTTCATTGTCAATACCTTTATTTTTCTACTCATTGGGATTGAAATTAATCCGCTGACCCTATGGCAAACCCTTCCCTCCATTCTGTTGGTGATTGTGGCTTATCAGCTAGGGCGCATTATTTCGGTATATTCTCTCCTAGGAGGTCTGCGGTGGATAGATCGTCCCGTTCCGTTACCCTGGCAGCATGTTTTGGTGTTGGGCAATATTAAGGGTTCCCTTTCCATGGCCCTCACGGTGGGAATTCCACTAACGCTCACAGGGCGAGATTTCATGGTTGAGTTAGTCTTTGGTGCGGTGTTATTTTCCCTTGTGATTCAAGGATTAGCCTTGCCCTGGCTCATCAAAACGCTCAAGATTAGCCATGTCCCTGCCGTAACCCAAGAAATTGGGACATTGCAAGTTCAGTTAATTGCCGCAAAAGCAGCCCAAGAGGAACTGGATACCCTATTGAAGGCCGGGGTATTGTCTAAGGCTGTTTATGAGGAATTGTGGGCATTTTACCAGGCTAAGGTGGCGGTATCAGAACGGGTTTTGAGAGATGCCTACAATCAGTCCCGTATGGGCCGAGGTGGACACCCTAATCGTCAACTCGATAAGATTCGACGACAACTCTTGCTAGCGGAAAAAGGGGCCGTTAACACAGCCCTCAGAAAACGAATTGTGCCCGAAGAATTAGTTCAGTCCTACGTCAAGGATTTGGATGAGCGCTTGCTATTGTTGGATGATGATTAGTGTGAATGCCCAGGTAGTCAATCATCGACTTTACGAATTCTGGTCGAGTCACGACGAGGATGGTTGATCCGGCTTCTAGAATGGTATTTCCATTGGGGATTTCTAGGCCAGCATAGGAATGACGTTGATAGCCAATAATTAACGAGCCCGTGGGAAAATTCTGATCCTGGGCGATTTGGGCCACCGTGCGACCAGCCACATAGCAATCGCCAGAAATGGGCAGCTTAAGTACCTCAACTTGGCCCTGCTCGAAATGCATCATCGACTCCACTTCAGGGTACTCAATGGCATTGGCCATGGTGGCAACAGCTAGGTCAATAGTACTAATAATGTGGCTGGCCCCGGCTAACCGATAGGCGGGTAAAAACTCGTGGTCACGCATTCGCACCACGATATGCGAAATACCATGGCTACGGGACAAGGTTACGAGGGCTAGGTTCAACGCATCATCCCTCATCGCCGCCACGACCGCTTGGGCTTGCCGAATGCCAGCTTCTATCAAAACACTGGTGCTTACGGTACTGCCTTCAAAGGCCATAACTCCGATTTTTTCCCGGGCAAATCGACAGGCAAGGGGATCCACATCCACGATGGCTACGGTGTGTCCTAGGTTAAGAAGCTGTTGGGCCAACCCTAGCCCCATCATTCCGGCTCCGCCAATCAGAACGTACATAGTGATCCTTGATTCGACAATATCCTGGATACCATAAAAATCCTAGACGATTCGACTTTCCGGGCAACGGCGGCGCGATCATCCCCAAAATACTGATAGTGGAGCGGCCCAGAGCACCAATGGATTTTAGGGCCGCCCTCGACACGCGGCAACCGATTACGCGGCAACCTTCGCGCACGCAAGAGGCGTTAGGTGAAGTCTTTGACCCGTGGGGTGTAGAGGTCTTGGAGGGGATCGAAGGGGTGAGCATAGAGCTGTGGAAACCGTATCAGAGTTTGGTGAAGTCAAGGATGCCGAATGCGACGGTGGTTGCGGATCGGTTTCATGTGATGAAGCAGGTTAATGAGGAGTTAGACGAGCATCGGAAGACGGAGAAAAGAGCGGTCAAGAAGATACGGAATAAAGTGGAGAAAGAGCGAGTATTGAAAGGTTTGACAGGCCGTAAGTATGCCTTGATTAAGAATGAAGAGGATTTGAATGAGTGTCAGAGAGAGAAATTAGCAGAAGTCAAGGAAGTATCCTCGACGCTAGCCAAGATGCATCGATTAAAAGAGGCATTCAGGGATTTTTTGAAGTGTCCAAGAATTGGTCAGAGGGGATATTAAGACTGTTGGACTGGATGGCAGAATCATCGACCGTCTTTAAGCAGAGTTGTGGGACGATTAAACGATGGTTTGATGAGGTGACCTCATACTTTGAGGTGAGAATAACCAATGGGGCTGTGGAAGGAATCAATAACAAGCTTAAGTTGATAAAACGATCAGGTTATGGCTTTCGTAATTTCGACAATTTTAAGCTCAGAGGTTTGTTGCCGTGGGCAAGCTGTTAGTCATCTAAAATACACTAGCCAGATCTCCATCAAATCCTTTTGACAAAGGCTCTGGAGAAAGTCAACATGCAATTTAGACGCACATCAGCTTA
>JALQST010000619.1 GCA_023264315.1 Nodosilinea sp. BSH.14 | reverse complement strand
CGCGACAAGGAAGAGGCGATCGAGAACCAGGAGTTCGAGAAGGCCGCCGGCCTGCGCGACGAGGAGCGCAAGCTGACCCAGCGCAAGCGCGAGCTCGAGGACGAGTGGCGCAGCGGCGAGGGCGACGGCCCGCGCCCGAGCATCGGCGAGGAGGAGATCGCCGACATCGTCTCCATGTGGACCGGCATCCCGGTCTTCAAGCTGACCGAAGCCGAGACGGCCAAGCTGATGCGCATGGAGGACGAGCTGCACAAGCGCGTGATCGGCCAGGAGGCAGCGGTCGAGGTCATCTCCAAGGCGATCCGCCGCTCACGGGCCGGCCTCAAGGACCCCAAGCGCCCCACCGGCTCGTTCATCTTCCTGGGCCCCTCCGGCGTCGGCAAGACCGAGCTGGCCCGCACGCTCGCCGAGTTCCTGTTCGGCGACGAGGACGCGATGATCCGGATCGACATGTCCGAGTACATGGAGAAGCACGCCGTCTCGCGCCTGGTCGGCTCGCCTCCCGGCTACATCGGCTACGACGAGGGCGGCCAGCTGACCGAGGCCGTGCGGCGCAAGCCGTACTGCGTCCTGCTGCTCGACG
>JALQST010000618.1 GCA_023264315.1 Nodosilinea sp. BSH.14 | reverse complement strand
GGATCCTCGACTACGTGGATCACCTGCAGGCCGTGGACACCGAGGGCGTGCCTCCCACCACCCGCGCTGTGGACGTGGTGAACGTGACCCGCGAAGACGTGGTGGTTCCCACCGAGGTGCGCGAGCAGCTGCTCGATGAGGCACCCCAGCGTGAGGGCGACTTCTTCCGCGTGCCGAAGATCCTCGCGGACTGAGGCCCAGAGGCCTCAGCGCCGGGGCGAAACGGCCGTGCGGTGCAGCAGCGCCACCACGTGGCGGCGCGCCTTGAAGCTGGGCAGAAGCCCGGCAATCGGGCGCAGCTTGCTGCGGCGCCGCTTGTGGCTGCGCACGCCCAGGAGAATGTCGTAGAGGAAATTGGCGAAATCGCCCTTGCTCTCGAACAGGCCAAGCCGCTGGGGTGAACCCTTGGCATCGAGGATCGGCTTGGCGGCCTCGTAAGCCGGTTTGTATTCAAACCAGGGAATCGAAGGCCAGAGGTGATGCACCAGGTGGTAGTTCTGGCCCATGATCAGCCAGTTCATCACCCTGCTGGGATAGATCCGGGCGTTGTGCCAGCGGTTGCGTGACAGGAAGGGGCGGTGGGGCA
>JALQST010000617.1 GCA_023264315.1 Nodosilinea sp. BSH.14 | reverse complement strand
GGCAGCGTAACGAGTGGCTGAAAGACCAGGCACTGCGCTTAATCCAATCTAACGATTTGGTTGCCTACGAAGACTTGAATGTGAAGGGGTTGATTCGCAATCGGCATCTAGCCAAGTCGATTAGTGATGCAGGATGGTCAACGTTTCGTCGCTGGCTGGAGTATTTTGGCGTGAAGTATGGGAAGGTCACGGTGGCCGTGCCGCCCCACTACACTAGTCAGACCTGCTCTAGCTGTGGCGAAACCGTCAAAAAATCCCTCTCGGTTAGAACCCATCAATGCCCCCATTGTGGATATGAAGCTGACCGAGACGTGAATGCCGCCCTCAACATCTTGCAACTTGGGCTACGTACCGTAGGGCATACGGAAACGTCAACGCTTGGGGAGATTGAGCCGCTGGCTGAGTTGGGGCAACCCTGCTCTGTTAAGCTCGGTCGCTGAACCAAGAATCCCACTGGCTTTAGCCGTGGGAGTGTCAAAATGAATTAAAAGGACTACTAAGGCAAGCCTATGGTCATTATTTAATGCAAAATTGGGATGAGTATGAACGCATTTGTGATGAGTTATCAGTAGGTGAATTAGAATGGTTA
>JALQST010000616.1 GCA_023264315.1 Nodosilinea sp. BSH.14 | reverse complement strand
TTGTATACTTTCAACAGTTATTAAAGATATTATACTCTACATAATAATATTAACACGAAAAAACTATTAATTTCTAAAAGTAAGCTCCTTTATCTATTAGTATATCTTAGCTTTTTATTATATTTATTACTAACA
Organism: Nodosilinea sp. BSH.14; assembly: GCA_023264315.1. Taxonomy (GTDB): domain Bacteria; phylum Cyanobacteriota; class Cyanobacteriia; order Phormidesmidales; family Phormidesmidaceae; genus Nodosilinea. Next base: position 458 of record JALQST010000616.1, on the reverse strand, counting down.
AATATATATATATATATTAATAATATAATTAAATTAGTTTTTTTATGTAATTATACTTATGAAAAACCTTTTATCTTATCTATGATAAGTATTTATTCACATATTAAATTACATTTAAATAGAAATGCCATTGTTAAAAATAATGTCATATAATAATATTACTTGATACCTATCAACCGGCTAGTCTTGCCGTAACTACTAAATGAAGTACTCATCTTGAAAATAGCTTCCCACTTAGATGCTTTCAGCGGTTATCTTAGTCATACATAGCTACCCAGCGCTACCTTAGAATAACTGGTATACCAGAGGTATGGTTCTTCTGGTCCTCTCGTACTAAGAAGAAGTTTTCACAATACTTAACGCCCACACTGGATATGGACCGAACTGTCTCACGACGTTCTGAACCCAGCTCACGTGCCGCTTTTATGGGCGAACAGACCAACCCTTGGGACGTACTA
>JALQST010000615.1 GCA_023264315.1 Nodosilinea sp. BSH.14 | reverse complement strand
TACTGCTTCGGCCGTGACTTCGGGTCCGATTCCGTCTCCACCAATGAGTGCAATGCGATGAGCCATAGGGAGACCATCGTAGAAGGCGCAGGTAGCCTTCTCCGCATGGCGAAGCACTTGCTGTCAAAAGAGACATATAAGAGGCTGGAAGAAGAGGTGGCTCACCTCGAACACACGGTTCTCCCCGAAGTTGCCGACAAGATCGGCCGTGCCCGCGAAATGGGTGACCTCAAGGAAAATGGCGACTACCACGCCGCCAAAGATGAGTACGGCATGTTCAACGACCGCAAGAACTTCGTCATCGGCATTCTCGAGAACTCCGAGATCGCCGAACCGCCAGCTTCCGACGAAGTGGGCGTGCTCTCCACCGTCACCATCTTGTTCGAAGGCGACAGCGAAGACGACGCAGAGGTGTACCTCATCGGCCACGTCGAAGAAAAGCGCACCGACGGAAACTCCGTCGAGGTGATGAGCCCTGGTTCCCCCATCGGTGCCGCGTTGCTCGGCAAGAAGGCACAGGATCGTGTGGAAATCACGTTGGAGAACGGCGCCAAAGTTGCAGTCATCGTTCTCAAGGTGGAGAACTGAGCACGTTCCCTTCAC
>JALQST010000614.1 GCA_023264315.1 Nodosilinea sp. BSH.14 | reverse complement strand
AGGGAACCACCACCAGCAGCATCAGCAGACCGAGCAGCGCACCGGCCACCATCTCCCGGCCGATCGCCAGCGCCGGTCCGAGGGCCTGCAGACGCTGGGTGCTCAGGCCACGAATCACCACCGTGGAGCTCTGGGCACCGACGTTGCCACCGGTGCCGATCAGCAGGGGGATGAAGGCGGCCAGCACCACCACCTTCTTGAGCACTTCATCTTCCGAGGCGATCACCGCCGCCGTGCCGCTGTTCGCGATCAGCAGCACCAGCAGCCACACCACCCGCCTGCGGGCAATGGTGAACAGGTTGCTCTGGAAATAGTCATCCTCATCACCGGCCTGCACGGCGCCGGCGGCATAGAGATCGCGGGTGGCCTCCTGCTGGATCACGTCGATCACGTCGTCGACTGTGACGATTCCCACCAGCCGCTGCTCCCGATCCACCACCGGCACGGCCAGGAAGTCGTAGCGCTGGATGATGCGAGCCACCTCCTCCTGATCGGTGTCCGTGCTGACGCTCACCACCTCACGCGTCATCACATCGCCGAGACGCTGCTCCGGATCCGCCGTCACCAGATCGCGCAGCGACAACATGCCGGTGAGGTGGCGCGAG
>JALQST010000613.1 GCA_023264315.1 Nodosilinea sp. BSH.14 | reverse complement strand
CGACGGCTTCTTCGAGGCCGTGGGGATCGAGCTGCTGGTGGGCTACGGCCTCACCGAGACCAGCCCGGTGCTGGCCTGCCGGCGTCCCTGGAGCAACCGGCGCGGGAGCGCCGGCCAGCCCCTGCCGGAGACGGCCCTGAAGGTGGTGGATCCGGCCAGCCGCGCGCCGCTGGCCGTCGGTGAGCGGGGGCTGGTGCTGGCCCGGGGACCCCAGGTGATGGCCAGCTACCACAACAAGCCCGAGGCCACGGCGAAGGTGCTCGATGGCGAGGGCTGGTTCGACACCGGCGACCTGGGCCTGCTGCTGGCCGATGGAACCCTGGTGCTGACCGGCCGCGCCAAGGACACGATCGTGCTCAGCAGCGGCGAGAACATCGAGCCCGGTCCTCTGGAGGAGGCCCTGGTGGCCTCGCCGCTGGTGGAGCAGGTCATGCTGGTGGGCCAGGACCGCAAGCAGCTCGGTGCCCTGGTGGTGCCGAAGGCGGAGGCGCTGCAGTCCTTCGCCGCCGAAGCGAAGCTGCCGTGCCCCGCCCCGGGGGATCCCGTCTCCGGCGCCGATCCGGCCCTGCTGCGGGCCCTCTGCCGCGAGTGCAACCGCCTGCTGGC
>JALQST010000612.1 GCA_023264315.1 Nodosilinea sp. BSH.14 | reverse complement strand
CTGCTGCACAATACTGTGGGACTGCGCCCCCTTCATATGGACGATAAAGCCCACCCCACAGGCATCGTGCTCGTGCTGGGGATGGTACAGACCTTGGGCTTGAGGCGGGTGAATTCGGCTCATACGGGTCGAGGGAAGTAACGGCGATGGGACAACGTTAGGACAGGTATAGACCTTCCCAGGTTGAATCCACCCGTATTCTCTGGGCAGATGCTTGATTAGCCCCATCTCTTAAGAAAAATATCAACATCAACCCCCTAGCCCTTTGCGAAAGGTAACCAATCTAGCAAAAAGTTACGCCAGGAGGGATCTGGCCCCCCGGAATTGGCCCCCGCTGGGCAGCCCCGTGGTGCCAGGTAACCCACCGCTGAAAGGACGAAAAACCGTGTAGAAACAGCAATGCTCATTTTGGCAAATTGGCCGTTCACCCTGAGCTGTGAGCTTGAGCGGTATTTTATTCGCCAGCCTAGTCATACTGAGAATGGCTGTCGCAATGTCGAGAACCCTATCTGATTGAGCCTGGTGGGGTAGAGTTCAAAGTTCAAAGTTCAAAATTCAAAATGAAAAGAAAGAGTGAGTTCTGACTTCTTCATTTTTTGAATTCATCA
>JALQST010000611.1 GCA_023264315.1 Nodosilinea sp. BSH.14 | reverse complement strand
CCTACCCATTTGCGAGGATAGATCTAATCAACAATCGATCCTCTGCCATGATTTTCCAAAACTTGAGAGTATTTCGGCAAGAGCTATACGGCAAATTGGGACGTTCCAAAGCGGCGTTGTTCGACCTGATGGATGCGTTGCTAACGACATCAAAAGCGCCATCCTTAGTTCAAGTCAGTCACTCCCCACTATTTCGTCGTCAGTGGTCGAGCCTATTCAAAGCGATAGAGGACTTTCGTTTGAGTAGCAACAGCCTGATGCGGTGGCTAATTCAATTCTTGGTAAGTAGCTAGGCACAATTAAATATAAAACGTGACACATCGTAGCCTTGAGCTAGATATCGATTTTCTATGCCAGCTTCGACTGCCATCGCTAAATCGTAAGCGTTGTCAAACATCTGCCCTGATATTTCGTGGGCTTTTAACTGATGCCACTCCCCTTCAATGGGATTCATTTCAGAGCAATAGGGGGGTAGAAAAAACAGGATTAGTCCCTTCTCTTCCCAGCTTTTCCAATGTGACTGAGTAATTGCACTCTTGTGAATAGGTCCGTTATCCTGAACAACCACTGTTACCTGTCCTGTTTTTTCTAATGTTTCTGCTGCTTTA
>JALQST010000610.1 GCA_023264315.1 Nodosilinea sp. BSH.14 | reverse complement strand
CGATGGTGTTACCCGCAGCAATAGCGGGAGCAAACTTCCACACGGCCATGTTGAGGGGGTAGTTCCAGGGCGTGACCTGTCCGATCACACCAATGGGTTCGCGGCGAATCATGGACGTGTGATCGGCCATGTATTCGCCAGCAGACTTGCCTTCGAGGTGACGAGCAGCGGTGGCAAAGAATCGAATCTGGTCCACCGAGGGCATGATTTCGTATTCCACCAGCGTCTCGAGTGGTTTACCGGTGTCCTTGGACTCCACCTCGGCAAACTCACGAGCACGAGATTCCATCGCATCGGCAATGCGGAAGAGAGCAAGAGAGCGCTCACTGGGGGTGGTGTCACCCCACGCCTCGAATGCAGTTGCCGCGGCGCCATAGGCGTCGGCAACATCCTTCTCACTGGAGACGGGGCTAGTGGCATAGACCTCTTCAGTGGCGGGGTCGAGGATGTCCAGACGCTCGTCTGAGGTGGATTCAACGAACTGGCCGTTGATGAAGTTCTTCAATGCGTGAGTACTCATGAACCCAGCATAAGGCGAAAACCGATAGTAAAAGAAGGGTAATTCTGAGGATTTCGTAGTTTTATCCACATAAATGTGCGGTTTCACTTGCTTC
>JALQST010000060.1 GCA_023264315.1 Nodosilinea sp. BSH.14 | reverse complement strand
TATCTGACACTGCTGCTGTTTTTGCCGATGGTGGCCCTGCTGCTCAAAGCACTGACCCTCAACCCAGCGGAAATCTGGCGCATTGCCACCGATCCCGTGGCTCTCTCCACCTATCGCGTCACCTTTGTTACCGCCCTAGTGGCGGGGCTGATCAACGGCGTGGCAGGGTTGATTATCGCCTGGGTGCTGGTGCGCTACGAGTTTCCCGGTCAGCGATTTTTAGACGCCATCATTGACCTCCCCTTTGCCCTACCCACAGCGGTAGCGGGCCTCACCCTCTCCACCATCTACAGTACCAACGGCTGGATTGGCGGCTTCCTCGAACCCTTTGGCATCAAGGTTTCCTTCACCCGCTTGGGGGTACTGGTGGCGATGATTTTCATTTCATTACCCTTTGTGGTGCGCACGGTGCAACCCGTCCTGCAAGATTTGGAAGCCGAGGCCGAAGAAGCCGCTTGGTCGATGGGCGCATCGCCCTGGCAAACCTTTTGGCGCGTGATTTTGCCGCCGCTGATGCCCGCTATTCTCACCGGGGTAGCGATGGGCTTTTCGCGGGCGGTGGGGGAATACGGATCGGTGGTGATTATTGCCGGAAATATTCCCTTTCAAGACCTGATTGCGCCCGTGTTGATTATTCAACGCCTAGAACAGTTTGACTATGCCGGAGCAACGGTCATTGGTTCTGTGCTGCTGTTGATTTCCCTAGGAATTTTGTTGGTGATTAATTTAATTCAAGCGCGAGGCCGACGATTCTATGGCTAACAATTCTCTAAATCTTCAACTAACGGAAACTCAAGCTCGATCTAAACCTTCTAGGGATGGGTTCCCGTGGGCCAAGGGATGGCTTATTGTCTTTGTGTTTGGCTACTTAGCCCTCGTCCTCTTAATCCCCGCCCTCAACGTAGTTATCCAAGCCCTTAAAGGGGGATGGCCAAGTTTAGTAGACACCTTTACCAGCCAACACTTCTTAAATGCGGTGAGGCTCACCATCATCACAACCGTCATTACCGTGCCGCTCAACACCATTTTCGGGCTGTGTGCGGCCATCTCCCTAGCCAACAAAAACTTTCCAGGACGTGCCCTGCTGATTAGCATTATTGATTTGCCCTTCTCTATTTCTCCTGTGGTAGCGGGTCTGATGTTGGTACTGCTGTTTGGCAACCGGGGCTGGTTTGGGTCCATATTAGATGCCCAAGGTATTCGGATTATCTTTGCTCTCCCTGGCATTGTGATGGCGACTATTTTTGTCACGATGCCCTTCATTGCCCGTGAAGTCCTCCCTGCCCTAGAAGAGGCTGGCACTGAACAAGAAGAGGCCGCCGCTACCCTAGGTGCAACCCCTTGGCAAACCTTTTGGCGTGTAACCTTGCCCTCGATCAAATGGAGTTTGCTGTATGGTTTGATCCTCTGCAATGCGCGGGCCATGGGCGAATTTGGGGCGGTCGCCGTGGTATCCGGCAACATCGCAGGCAAAACCCAAACCCTACCCCTGTTTATCGAAGAAGCCCACATTCAATACAATTCTCAAGCGGCCTATACCGCTGCGTTGCTCTTGGCCGGGTTGGCCGTTGTCACCCTAGTCTTGAAATTCTTGTTAGAACGTTATGCCGGAGTACCGCACAAAGCTCATTAACCCATCTAGGAACAGATTTAGAGCCTGAGAATCGTTTCAAGATTCCTTAAGGAGGCCAACCATGGCGTTAATTTCCCCGGCCTATAGCCTCGAAGCCCTCAAACTGAAGGCTCCAGAAAGCCTCATACAAACCCAGGTCAAAGTCCGCATTCCCAAAAACCGTCATCCCGATCCGGTTATTTCCAACCTCATCCGCCGCCACGGCCTCAAGGTCAATATTGTGGGTGCCCTGCTGGGGGCCAATGGCCAAGAGGACGGTTGGTTTGACCTCGCCATTGAAGGCCGTGCCGCCACCCTGTACGAGGCATTGCTCGATCTGGTGGAACTCGATGCCGATCTCTGGTTCAACACCGAGGCCAACGATGGTTCATAATAACCCACCCACAAACTGGGCGAGGCGATCCATGCCTGCTTCAATGGTGGCCATGTCGGTGGCGTAGGACAGGCGGATAGTGCCTTCGGCCCCGAAGGCAATGCCGGGAATGGCGGCGACGTATTTTTCGTCAATCAGGCGGGTACAGAACTCTAGGGAAGGAATGCCGAGGGGCTGGATATCAATATAGAGATAGAAGGCTCCCTCCGGCTCCCCGCAGCTTAGACCCGGAATTTGGCGGCAGCGGTCGATGATCACCTTGCGCCGTTCCGCAAAGGCTTTGCCCATGATTTCGATGCAGTCCTGGGGGCCTTCCAGGGCGGCAATGGCTCCGTATTGGGCAAAGGTGCAGACGTTGGAGGTGCTGTGGCTTTGGATGGTGCTAACGGCTTTGATGATCGGTTCTGGCCCCGCCAGGTAGCCCAGCCGCCAGCCGGTCATGGAATAGCCCTTAGCGAAACCGTTGCTAATGATCGTGCGCTCGAAGGCGGCGGGAGACACGGCCCCAATACTGAGATGGGTGGCTCCGTCGTAGAGAATTTTTTCGTAGATTTCGTCGGACACTACCCAAATATCGGCGTCGATTACCACCTGGGCGAGGGCGGCGATTTCGGCGGGGGAATAGACCATCCCTGTGGGATTGGAGGGGGAATTCAGCACAAACAGCTTGGTCTTGGGGGTGATGGCCTGCCGCAGTTGGTCGGGGGTGATGCGGTAGCCCTGCTCGGCGGTAGTGGGGACAATCACCGGGGTGCCGCCCGCCAGTTGCACCATTTCGGGATAGCTGACCCAGTAGGGGGCGGGGATAATCACCTCGTCGCCCTCGTCAATTAGGGCCATGATCAGCCCATAGAGGGAATGCTTGCCGCCGTTGGTGACGATGATGTTTTCTGGGCCGTAGCAGAGGTTATTGTCCCGTTGCAGCTTGTTGGCGATGGCTTGGCGCAGGGCGGGTTCTCCAGCGGCAGGCCCATAGCGGGTTTTGCCTTGGTCGAGGGCGGCCTTGGCGGCGGCCTTGATGTGGTCGGGGGTGTCAAAGTCGGGCTCCCCGGCACTGAAGCTGCACACCGGAAGCCCTTCGGCTTTCATGGCCTTTGCCTTCGCCGCAATGGCCAGAGTCATGGAGGGGGTAACGCGTGTCACACGGCTAGCAAGGGCAAGCGAGGGCATGGCCAAAGCAGGGGATAAACCAACATTCCCCCTAGGGTAGATCGTTCTGGCTATTTCTACCGCCTTTTTTCTTGACTTCCGCCCCACCCTCGAACCACCGGATGGAGTGGCGCACGCTCAAAATTCCGTATATTTACGGATTCAAGATCATCCTGACCAAGACAGCTCAGGCCCGTAGTTAGGACTAGAAGCGTTATGAAATCAATTCGCTATGCACCCCTTCTCCGCTTGGCCCGTTCGATTTAGCTTGGTCGGTGTCGCGGGCTTTGCCCTAGGCACGCTTCTGCTCGGCGATGGTCGTCCCTACGCCGGGGGCTGCGACCTAGCGGCAACCGCGTTCCCTCAGTCCACCCTCCACGCCCAAGGCGATGACCGGGGCAGTGGTCGATGCCTTTGCCCTAACTTCAGCCCCGTAGCCGCCTATCGTGGTTCGGGCCGTATCACCTCCGGATCCCAGTCAGACACCCTGAGCAGCCTCGTGGCCGCCTATCGCGGATCGGGCCGCATCACCCCCATGCCATCCCTAGCCTCCCAGCCCCTCGACGTGGCTATGGCCTATCGTGGCAGTGGCCGGGTGCAGCCTAATGGGGATCGGGCTTAGCCTCTACCCTAAGAACCTAGGCAACCTCAGGTCTAGGGGTTGCCCTGATACCTCGGCCTTACCGTAACCTTCCGTCGTCTTCTCGCGCCCTCCTCCGCAGAACAAGCTACACTGCCTGTGGGTGCTTTTGAAGGCGCTATTTTGCTCTACCCATGGTGGATTTGGAGACCCATGGCTGACTTTGTTACGCAACCTGCTCTACCCTATCCCGTACTCCACGATGAGGAACTGATTCGTCGGCTCAGCCCTAGCGCCATCGATCAAATCTTGCTCTACCTCGCCTTCAGCGCCATGCGCACCGGAGGACATCGCCACGGAGCCTTTCTAGATGCGGCGGCCACCGCTGCCAAGTGTGCCATCTATACCACCTACCTGGAACAGGGCGAAAACCTGCGGATGACTGGGCATCTGCACCACATCGAGCCCAAGCGGGTGAAGACTATTGTGGAGGAAATTCGGCAGGCCTTGACCGAGGGCAAGCTTCTAAAACTACTGGGATCCCAAGAACCTCGCTATCTCATTCAGTTTCCCTACGTGTGGCTGCGTCGCTACCCTTGGCAACCCGGGCAGCGGATGTACGCCATGATTGAGGACACGGCCCAATACTTTCGGATGATGCGCGAATGGGCCAATCGTCGTCCCGGCACCATGCGCGTGCTAGAAGAACTGGACATTGCCACCGAAGACCTTGATCAAGCTTTCAAGGATCTCGATGAAGGGATCCGAGCCTGGGCCGATAAATACCATCACCCCGGCGGCGAACCGATGGCCCTCCACATGGCCGTTGGTCATCACCTGTCCTAGCGGATCCTCGCCGACAGGGGAGCGCTGATTGCAGCAGAGCGCGGCAACGCATAGCCGCGCCAACGGTTCATGGTTCATGGAGGAATTGGGCCTTGACATCCTCGGCCAATGACCTCCCCGGTGCGGTGATGGCCTGTGCGCCCCTGGGTGACGCCGCACAGCCGAAAAAGATAGGCTGGCACATCTGGGCTAGATACCACTAGGTACCGGTCTCCATGGCCTGCCGCCCGCTGCACCTGGCTATTGAAGGGCATGTATAGGCGGCCCCCTCTAGATCAATGGCCACTCCCCTAGGCCACTGTGTACCCTATAGCCCGCCAGATTGTCCCCTGGCCCTAAGACCCAGTTTTGGTAGACATTAAAGGTGCGCGGTGGCGGCTCCTCCCGCGCCAACCGACACCCAGACCCACCCAGTATGCCTAACACCAAGATCCATCGGCCCACATGCCGCCACCTCACCCACACCATAGCTGCTCCCCAAGATATAGTATTTAAGTACTATTCAGTATAGCAAAATAGCCTCTTGGGGGCATCCCGAGGGGATAGATGGGCACATTCAGGCGCATTAGAGACGGTGTATTATCCTGTGATTGAGCATTCGCTCCGGATCCTCAGTTCTCTTCCCTGTGCCCGCTGATGCAGACCCCAGGTTTTTTTCGCAACGCCCAGCAGTGGTTTTTTCGCACCCCAGAGCGAGCCCTCAACCAGGCCTACGAAGCGGCACAGATGATTGAGGCCATGGAGCGGGAATACTTTGGCGGTAACCCCATTGCCGCCCGCTACGGCACCTATGGCGACAGCGCCATGGAGTACTTTCAGGCCGAGCTGAAGAAATATCTCAATTTAATTAAGGTGCGCATGGCGGAGTTTCGTGCCAGCCGCACGGTGATTCGGGTGTCCGATCCCCGTGTGATGGAGGTGGATGTATCCGCCACCGAGGCAGACGAGCTGTCGGTGAATGTGGTGGATCGGCAGGCCATCCTATTTCGCAAGTTGCGCCTGATTGATGAAGTGCTAGCCCGCTACGCCGTCCTAGAAACACCCCCCGAGCGAGTGATTACCCTCAGCGAGGGTACCAACGGCAGCCTTGCTCCTGCCCAGGCTACCCAGGTGTTGCGGGCCAAGGCGGATCAGTCGCGTGGGCAAGCCAACGGCGCTGATGACCCCAAGGATAACCGAGAAGGACTCTCGACGCGGGTGAACGTGCTGCCCCGATCCATCTTGCGCACGGTGGATCGGATTCGGCAGGATCTCGACCCCAACGCCGAAGAGGAGGTGGTGCAGGAATTTCGTACCTCCAAGGGCCGAACCACCGCTGCCATCCGCTTTCTGCTGCTGCTGGTGATTGTGCCCCTGTTGACCCAGCAGTTCACGAAAAACTTCATCGTCGGGCCGGTGGTGGATCATTTTCGCCAGGATCGGCAGGCCGATGTGTTTCTCAACATTGAAATGGAGGAAGAGGCCCTCGGCGAACTGCAACGCTTTGAGGAACGGCTGCGGTTTGAAGTCCTCATCGGCAAGGCTCCGCCCCTTTCGGAACTCAACATTGAACGCCAAGTGCGGGAAAAAGCCACGGAAATTGAAGAGGAATATCGCCAACGCAGTGCCGACGCGATCAAGAATATTTTTGCCGACATTGCGGCGGCAGTAGCCTTTGCCTTGTTGTTGATTACCCGTAAACAGGACGTAGCCAATCTGAAATCCTTTATGGATGAAATTGTCTATGGCCTCAGCGACAGTGCCAAGGCCTTCATCATCATTTTGTTCACGGACATCTTCGTCGGTTTCCACTCGCCCCACGGCTGGGAAGTCTTGCTAGAGGGGCTCTCTCGCCATCTAGGATTTCCAGCCAACCGAGAATTCATCTTCCTCTTTATTGCTACGTTTCCAGTGATTCTAGATACGGTCTTTAAGTACTGGATTTTCCGTTATCTCAACCGTATTTCGCCCTCAGCCGTGGCCACCTACAAGAATATGAATGAGTAGGCCCTCAAACACATCAGCATTCTGGGCTCGGTGGTCGCGTTCCAACGACCATCGGTCTGCTGGCCGACTTCCTGCCGACTTCCTGCCCACGATCTTACCCACCAGACAGTGCCCGTGATGACCATGACGGCCCCCCATAGGCGATGGTCTAGGGCGGGAAATCCTGGTAATGAGGTCTTATCCTTGAATGTATACAATGGATTTGGCAGGCTAAAACAGCGCCAGAGCATTCCTTGACGAGGACCTATTACGGTTAGGAGAGTCTCAGATGTACAAGTTGAAAGTGGTGATTGTGGGGGCCGGAATCGGCGGATTAACCACGGGAATCGCCATGAAGCAGGCGGGCTACCAAGTCGAGGTTTATGACCGGGTGACGGAACTGCGTCCGGCGGGGGCGGGCATTTCCCTCTGGTCAAACGGAGTGAAGGTGCTGAACCGTCTGGGGCTGGGGGAAAAGCTGGCGGCCATTGGCGGCGAAATGAACGCCATGGAATACCGCAGCCACACCGACGAACAACTGAGCTACGTCGATCTTCATCCCCTGTTTGAGCAGGTGGGACAGCGCCCCTACCCCGTCGCCCGGGCCGATCTGCAATCCATGCTGCTAGAGGAATTTGGCCCCGAGAATGTCCATCTGGGGATGCCCTGCGTGGCGGTGGAGCAGGATGACCAATCCGCCACCGCCATTTTTGAAAACGGCCACCGCGCCACTGGAGATTTGGTGATTGGGGCCGATGGCGTCCATTCCGCCGTGCGGGCCTACGTGCTGGGGCGAGCGGTGTCCCGTCGCTATGCCCGCTATGTGAACTGGAACGGGTTGGTACCCGCCGAAGCGGCCCTCTGCGCCAAGGATCGCTGGGTAATCTACGTGGGTGAAAGCAAGCGGGCCTCCATGATGCCCGTGGGCGGCGACCGCTTCTACTTCTTCTTTGGTGCGCCCATGATGGAGGGCACCCAGGTAGACCCGGCCCACCGCCGCGACGAACTGGCGGAAATTTTCCAAGGCTGGCCCACCGCCGTGCAGCACCTGATCGAGGCCATCGACCCCCACAGCACCAACCGCCTTGAAATTGGCGATATTGATCCCCTAGAACGCCTCGTGCGCGGACGCATTGCCCTGTTGGGGGATTCCGCCCACGCCACCACCCCCACCCTGGGCCAGGGCGGTTGCCAAGCCATCGAAGGGGCCGAGGTGCTGACCCGCTACCTCGTGACCACCAACATCAGCGTGCCCGACGCCCTCAACCGCTACGAAAAGGCCCGCAAAAACCGCACCGCCGAACTGGTGCTGAAGGCCCGCAAGCGCAGCAGCGTCATCTACGGCCACGATCCCTCCGCTACCCAGCAGTGGTACCGCGACCTCAAACAGGAGCCACCGGAATCCGTCATCAGCGCCCTGGCCAAGGTGATCCTCACGGGGCCGCTGGGCTAGGAGGTATCTGGTTCAGCCGCTTGGGATTCTCCAGGGATGACCTGGGGGCAAGATCTGTCCTGAATCGAGCCCCACCCCACTTCTGCTCTCCTCTCCGCTGGTCTGGGGAGGAGAGCTTTTTCGGCTGCATCCCCTCTTTTCGGCAGACGCCCCTGGGGGAAAGCCCGCAAAATCCCGAAACACTGTATCTAGGGTTTTGGGATTCTTTAGTTATTGCGTACTCGCTAGATGTAGCCCTGTAAATCCGCTACCCTTAGGGGCAGTGCGGCGATCTTAGGACGGCTCAGACCTAGAAATCTAAGCGCCAAAACAGTAAAATAGTACTAATTAAAAGTATCCTGCCATGTCCTTCGTCGGTCTCCATATCCACAGCGCCTACAGCCTGCTCGACGGGGCCAGCCAACTGCCGCAACTGGTGGAACGGGCCAAGGAATTGGGGATGCCCGCCATCGCCCTCACCGACCACGGGGTGATGTATGGCGCGATTGAGCTCATTAAGGTGTGCAAAGGCTCGGATGTGAAGCCGATCATCGGCAACGAGATGTACATCATCAACGGCGACATCACCCAGCAGCAGCGCCGCCCCCGCTATCACCAGGTGGTTTTGGCGAAGAACACCCAGGGTTATAAGAACCTGGTCAAACTCACGACCATCTCCCATCTTCAGGGGGTGCAGGGCAAGGGGATTTTTTCCCGCCCCTGCATTAATAAGGAGTTGCTAGAGCAGTACCGTGAGGGGCTAATTGTCACGAGCGCCTGCCTTGGCGGCGAAGTGCCCCAGGCGATTTTGCAGAAGCGGCCCGATGTGGCGCGGCGGGTGGCCCAGTGGTACAAGGATCTCTTTGGCGAAGATTACTACCTAGAACTCCAGGATCACGGCTCCCCGGAAGACCGGGTGGTGAACGTGGAAATCCTCAACATCGCCCGCGAACTCGACATCAAAATCATCTGCACCAATGATGCTCACTACATTTCCTGCAACGATGTGGAGGCCCACGATGCGCTGCTCTGCATCCAAACGGGCAAACTGCTGACGGAAGACAAACGCCTGCGCTACAGCGGCACCGAGTATCTGAAATCCGCCGACGAAATGCGACTGCTGTTTCGCGACCACCTGGAACCGGAGGTGATCGAAGAGGCCATCGCCAACACCCTGGAAGTGGCCGACAAGGTGGAAGAATACACCGGAATCCTCGGCCAGCCCCGCATTCCCGATTTCCCCATTCCGCCCGAATTTAACGACGATGCCGGAGCCTACATGGGCCATGTGGCACGGGAGGGGCTGGTCAAACGCATGAAGGCGGCGAGTTACACCGAGATCAGCCAGGACTACCGAGATCGCCTCGAATACGAAATCGAAATGATGATCCAGATGGGCTTCCCCACCTACTTTTTGGTGGTGTGGGACTACATTCGCTTCGCCCGAGACAACAACATCCCCGTCGGCCCCGGTCGCGGTTCGGCGGCGGGTTCCCTGGTGGCCTACGCCATGGGCATCACCAATATCGACCCCATCCACCACGGCCTGCTGTTCGAGCGCTTTCTCAACCCCGAACGCAAGTCGATGCCGGATATTGACACCGACTTCTGCATCGACCGCCGCGAGGAAGTGATCCAATACGTCACCCGTCGCTACGGCGAAGACCGCGTGGCGCAAATCATCACCTTCAACCGCATGACCTCCAAGGCGGTGCTGAAGGACGTGGCCCGTGTGCTGGATATTCCCTACGCCGAATCCGACCGGATGGCGAAGCTGATCCCTGTCGCCCGTGGCAAACCTGCCAAACTGAAGGTGATGATCTCCGACGACACCCCCGCCCCGGAGTTCAAAGAAAAGTACGACAAAGATCCCCAAACCCGCCGCTGGGTGGATATGGCCATGCGCATCGAAGGCACCAACAAAACCTTCGGGATGCACGCCGCCGGGGTGGTGATTTCCAAAGATCCCCTCGACGAAATTGTGCCCCTACAACGCAACAACGACGGCCAGGTGATCACCCAATACTACATGGAAGATGTAGAAGCCCTGGGCCTCCTAAAAATGGACTTTTTGGGTCTGCGAAACCTCACCATGATCCAAAAAACCCTGGATCTTATCGAATCTACCCACGGCATCAAAATCGACCCCGACGATCTGCCAATGGACGATCCCGCCACCTTCAAGCTATTAGAAAAAGGCGACCTCGGCGGTGTCTTCCAGCTCGAATCTTCCGGGATGCGCCAGATTGTTCGCGATCTGAAACCCTCCGGTCTCGAAGACATTTCTTCGGTACTCGCCCTCTACCGTCCGGGGCCACTGGATGCGGGCCTAATTCCCAAATTCATCGACCGCAAACACGGGCGCGAAAAAATCGATTTCGCCGACGAAATTCTTAAGCCCATCCTCAGCGAAACCTACGGCATCATGGTCTACCAAGAGCAGATCATGAAAATTGCCCAGGACATGGGCGGCTACTCCCTCGGCCAAGCCGACCTGCTGCGGCGGGCGATGGGTAAAAAGAAAATGTCGGAAATGCTCAAGCACCAGGAAAATTTCGTCGGCGGTGCGGTGGAACGCGGCGTGGCCAAAAAGGTGGCCGAAGAACTTTGGGATCAAATGGTGAAGTTCGCCGAATACTGCCTCAGCGCCGACACCGAACTGCTGACGCTGGAATACGGCCCCCTCACCATCGGCGAAATTGTGGAGAAATGCATCCCCTGCCAGGTTTTCAGCGTGGATGAGTACGGCTTTGTCTACACCCAACCCATCGCCCAATGGCACCATCGCGGCCAGCAAGAGGTGTTTGAATACCACCTCGACGACGGCACTACCCTCCGCGCCACCGCCGACCACCGATTTATGACCACCACCGGAGAAATGCTGCCCATCGACGAAATCTTTCAGCGTGGGCTAGACCTGAAGCAGGTTGAAGCCCCCTGGCCCAAGGTTTTGCGGTGCGCTTGAGGCCATATTATGCCCAGGCTAGACATCATTCACGATGCCGTCAAAAACGCCCTCATTCGGGATGGCTGGACAATTACCGATGATCCCTACGTCATTCAATATCGCAGCACCACTCTCTATGCCGACCTTGGTGCTGAACGCCCAATTGCGGCTGAACGAAGTGGCCGACGACTGGTTGTAGAGGTCAAACCAGGCTAACCACAACGGACGAGTCGAGCGGGGCGGTCCGTCATCATCAAGTCGTTGCACCTGAATCAGGGTCATCG
>JALQST010000609.1 GCA_023264315.1 Nodosilinea sp. BSH.14 | reverse complement strand
AGTGAGATGGAGGCGACGGCAGAGGCCCTGCTGGCTCACCTCGGTGAGGTAGGTGACGGCCGTGTGCCCCTCGGGGATCGGGAAGCGAGGCATCTGGTAGCGCCCCAGGATGTCGTAATCCTCCACCTTGTCGGCCACCTTGACGGTGTTGGCGATGGCGGCTTCGATCACCTCCGGCTCAAGATGGTCGGCGAACAGCCGGCCCATCTCCTCCGGGCTCTTGATGTATTCGGTGCCTGTGTAGCGCAGCCGCTTCTCGTCGGTGATCAGCTTGCCGGTGAGCACGCAGAGCAGCGCATCGTGGGCCTCCACATCGCCGCTGCTGAGGTAGTGGGCGTCGTTGGTGGCAATCAGCTCGATGCCCAGCTCGGCGCCGATGCGGGCGATCTCGGTGTTGACGATGCGATCTTCCAACCCGCCATGGTCCTGGATCTCGAGATAGAAATCCTCGCCGAACACCTCCTGATACCAGCGGGCCACGTCGCGGGCCACATCGGGGCGACCGCGCAGGATCGCCTGGGGGATCTCACCCCCCAGGCAGGCGGTGGCGACGATCAGGCCCTCGCTGTATTGCTTCAGCAGCTGCTTGTCGATGCAGGCGCGCGCAAAGATGCC
>JALQST010000608.1 GCA_023264315.1 Nodosilinea sp. BSH.14 | reverse complement strand
CAGCGCATCTGCCGGCCGGATGAGGCCTGGACGCTGGAGCCCCTGATCCGTGCCCAGCCCGATGGTTATCTCGTCCGCAATGCCGATCAGCTCGAGCGGCTCACCCCCATGGCCCCCTGCGCCGGTGATTTTTCGCTGAACGTGGCCAACCCCCTGGCGGCGCGCTGGTTCCTCGAGCGCTGGGGCCTCGAGTCGATCACCGCCAGCTACGACCTGGCCCTCGATCAGCTGCTGGCCCTGGTGGCGGGTTGTCCGGCCGGTGCGCTTGAGCTCACGCTGCATCAGCACATGCCGATGTTCCACATGGAGCATTGCCTCTTCTGCGCCTTCCTTTCGGACGGTCACGACCACACCGATTGCGGCCGGCCCTGCGAACAGCACACCGTGCTGCTGCGCGATCGCAGCGGCGCCGAGCATCCCCTGCGGGCTGATCTGGGCTGCCGCAACACCCTGTTCAACGGTCGGGCGCAGACCGCCGCTGAAGCGATCCCCCAGCTGCTCGAGGCCGGCGTGCGGCGCTTCCGGCTGGAGCTGCTGCAGGACAGCGCTGAGGACACCCGTCGCCGCGTCGACCTCTACCGCCGCGCCCTCGCCGGCGAGATCAGCGGCTGTGAGG
>JALQST010000607.1 GCA_023264315.1 Nodosilinea sp. BSH.14 | reverse complement strand
AGCAATGTTACTCTTTTCGCTGACCCTCATGTTGTAGATTTTTACCGGACTATGGGTTTTATGCCTGACCCAGAAGGTATTAAAGGGATGTTTTGGTATCCTCAATGATCCTCAAGCAAACAAAACAGGTTGCCGCCATAAATTCGCTATCATACCTAAGATGTGCTATTATTGTTTAGTTGACCGATAAGCATTAATCTATCAGTATCAACTTTTTCAGGCTGAGTCAACAGAAAAACTCTTATTTCTTATTAAGGAAGTGATTTGATTTTTTTTCCTGTAAGGGGTTGGCAATCTGTTTTTAGTATGATATAGTTAGAAAGATGCTTGAGCAAAACATAATTTTTGTTATGTGCAGCTAAACTATCAACAGTAAAGATTTTTCGGGATGTAGCGCAGCTTGGTAGCGCGCCTGCTTTGGGAGCAGGATGCCGCAGGTTCAAATCCTGTCATCCCGATTTCAGATAAATATTAAGATTCTCGTAGCACTGTTAATTTGTGATAAATTCACTAATATGTGAGTAAATAGTATAGATTATATATTTGTATTTTTTATTGGGTTATTGATAAAAGTTACTAATACTACTAGTAACCCAATTTCCTAGTTAGGGGTTGC
>JALQST010000606.1 GCA_023264315.1 Nodosilinea sp. BSH.14 | reverse complement strand
AGAAGCCGCGCAGTAAAAAAGCCGATGCCTTGGCGGACTATGAGCAGCAGGTAAACCAGGTGGCCCATCGCCTGATTGCTCGTCTCATTTTGCCGGGGGAATGGTTTTTGGTGCGCTGGGGTGGCACCCGGAAGGGGTCGGGTACGTTTTATACGAGACCTCAGCTAGCGGTGCCGACGGTGCAGCGAACGTTAGAGCCGTTGGTGTATGAGGTGCGGGAGTCGGGAGTCGGGAGTCGGGAGTCGGGGGTGGAGGATGGCTCAGAATTATCGAGAACTGCGGGTTTGGAACGAGGGAATCACGCTGGTGGAGATGTGCTACCGAATGACCAAGGCGTTTCCGAAGGAGGAAATTTATGGGATGACGTCTCAGATTCGCAGGGCAGCCGTGTCGATACCCGCGAATATCGCGGAGGGCTACGGTCGGGAGAACCGGGGCGAGTACATTCAATTCCTCAAAATCGCCCAGGGATCCCTCAAGGAACTGGAAACCCATCTGATCATCTCGGAGCGGGTACAACTGGCAACCCCTCAGACCATCGCGCCGATCATGACTCAGTGCGAGACAGCCGGGAAAATGCTACGTTCTCTAATCCGCACCCTACAACAGAAGCCATAAC
>JALQST010000605.1 GCA_023264315.1 Nodosilinea sp. BSH.14 | reverse complement strand
AGGCAGGGGTCGAAACAGGCGTTATTCCCTCCACCTATGTCCCCGGTCGCAACACCGTTTTTATTGCCCTTGGTTTATCCCTCGCCGAAGCCCAAGGTGCCGGAGCCGTTTTTCTAGGAATTAATGCGGTGGATTATTCCGGCTATCCCGATTGTCGTCCTGAATATCTGGCCGCCTATCAACACCTGGCAGCCCTATCGTCCAAAGTGGGCGTTGAAGGTCATCCCATCCAACTCATTGCGCCGTTAATCGAAATGAGCAAAGTGGATATTGTTAAAAAGGCCTTGGAATTGAAGGTTCCCATTGCCCAAACCTGGTCTTGTTACCAAGGGGAAGCGGAACCCTGTGGCCGCTGTGATTCCTGCCGCATTCGGGATCAGGCTCTGATTGAAGCCGGTCATCCTGAATTGTCCAGTGCATTAGCCCAAAGCCAGTTGTGATTTCGATTAAAACTCCCCGGGTAGGATTCGAACCTACGACCAATCGGTTAACAGCCGACCGCTCTACCACTGAGCTACCGAGGATTGCTCAACGACTTACAACTATAGCAAGGCAGGGGGAATTTTCACAAGTCCTTTGCCTAAAAATTTTTCAAACTATGCCAATTCAAGCAACCCGTC
>JALQST010000604.1 GCA_023264315.1 Nodosilinea sp. BSH.14 | reverse complement strand
ACGAGGCCTTCATTCAGGACCCCTCACTGCCCCACTCGATCTATGAGATCGAAGGCGCCCGCGACTGCGCGATCGAATTCCGCTCCTTCTCGAAGAACGCCGGCTTCACCGGCACCCGCTGCGCCCTCACCGTGGTGCCCCGCGGCCTGATGGGCACCGCCGCCAATGGCGAGCCGGTGGAGCTCTGGGGTCTGTGGAACCGCCGCCAGTGCACCAAGTTCAACGGCGTGAGCTACATCGTTCAGCGCGGCGCCGAGGCCGTGTATTCCCCTGAAGGCCAGGCCCAGGTGAAGGCCCTGATCGCCTTCTACATGGAGAACGCCGCGATCATCCGCCGCGAACTGAGCGCCGCCGGCCTCACCGTGTATGGCGGCGAGCAGGCCCCCTACGTGTGGATCAGGACCCCCGCGGGCGTGGATTCCTGGGGCTTCTTCGATCTGCTGCTCAGCCAGGCCCACGTGGTGGGCACCCCCGGCAGCGGCTTCGGCGCCGCCGGCGAAGGCTACTTCCGCATCTCCGCCTTCAACAGCCGCGAGCGAGCGCAGGAAGCCGCCAAACGCCTCGCCTCGCTGGACTTCACAAAAGCCGGCTGACCAGCCTACGCTGAGAACAATGAAAGTG
>JALQST010000603.1:249-624 GCA_023264315.1 Nodosilinea sp. BSH.14 | reverse complement strand
GCGTAAGGCTTCTTGGGGGCTAAGCCAGTGGGCACAGCCAGGGTGCAGGGTGCTGTTGGGGGTGGCTGTAATGTGCTCTGCTGGTTGTAAAGGGGTGATGCGTTACACTGTCGCTAACGCATCCTACGAACTAATTAATTATAGAGGAAGCAGGGGGCACCTCGATTAATTGCCATATTGCGAACCTGAAAAGACTGAAACCACTGAAATCCCGTAGCCACTCCCACGAAAATTTGTATTTTTCGAGGTGCCCAAGAAATGGTTCTGGGATTTAGAAGTAGAAACTATCGAATTGCAATTGCAATTGATTTTGGTACAGCACGATCGGGCTACGCCTATCAATTTTTTGAGGATAAGGATGCTAAAGATCCTATC
>JALQST010000603.1:0-239 GCA_023264315.1 Nodosilinea sp. BSH.14 | reverse complement strand
CACTCCCACGAAAATTTGTATTTTTCGAGGTGCCCCAGGGTAATCGCATCTAATTTGGTATACATTGTACTTGACAGAATACCAGGGATAGAGGTTTGAGGATGCGTTGCCCTTGAGACAGCGGAAGCGTAGTGGCGGAGGGTTAATGGGAAAGCATTTCCCTCATCAAAGTGAAGCGACCCCATGGCTCAAGGCTTTGGTCAACCGGTGCTGAGTCCTCAGCAGGCCCGAGAGGCTAA
>JALQST010000602.1 GCA_023264315.1 Nodosilinea sp. BSH.14 | reverse complement strand
AGCTCCATGTACTCAGAGAAGTTGGGCTCGTTGTTGGGGTCAAACCAGAGGCCCTGAGCCTTGGAGTATGCCTCAACGAGGGCAACCTGCTCTTCGGAACGACCGGTGAGGCGCAGGTAGTCCAGGGTGACATCGTCAACAGGGAACATTGCTGCGGTTGAACCGAACTCGGGGCTCATGTTTCCGATGGTGGCGCGGTTTGCCAGTGGAACAGAGGAAACACCGGGGCCGTAGAACTCGACGAACTTGCCCACAACACCCTGCTTACGCAGCATCTGGGTAATGGTGAGAACAACGTCAGTTGCGGTTACACCGGTTGGAATCGAGCCAGAAAGCTTGAAGCCGACAACCTTAGGAATAAGCATGGAGACGGGCTGGCCGAGCATTGCTGCCTCGGCCTCAATGCCACCAACACCCCAGCCGAGAACACCCAGACCGTTAACCATGGTGGTGTGAGAGTCAGTACCTACGCAGGTGTCAGGGTATGCCTGGAGCACGCCAGCAACTTCGCGAGCCATAGTGACGCGTGCTAGGTATTCAATGTTGACCTGGTGGACGATACCGGTTCCTGGAGGAACAACCTTGAAGTCGTCGAATGCGGTCTGGCCCCAGCGGAGGAACTGGT
>JALQST010000601.1 GCA_023264315.1 Nodosilinea sp. BSH.14 | reverse complement strand
CGCGCAGGCGGGTGTAGTCGATGCCTTTTTCAGACCGGAGGGGCTCGTAGCAGGCTACGGCGTCTTTTGCCTTGGCCTCGGGGCGTTGGTGCAACACTTCGTAGGCTTCCTCGGCTAGCCCCTGGCGGTCGTCTCGGAGTACCTCAATCACCAGGTCGAGGCCCGCCTCGCCGTAGGTGAGGGCCTTGGGTAGGGCGGCGGCTCGTACGGTGGCATCGGGGGCGCGGAGTTGTTGGCGGACGCCATCCAGGCCCCCCAGCACCACGCCATCGTGGGGCGCGGTGGGGGCACCGCCTAAAACCGCATCGTAGGGGCCGGGTTGGTTGGGGTTTGGCATCGGGGTTCGGGGGGAAACAGCAGGGCAGGCTCGGGTCGCATCGATCCACGACCATCATTGTATGATCGTCCAGCCATGCCCCAAAACCCAAATTTGTAGGGTGCATGGCTCCGCGTTGCTGCGCGAATGCACCACCAGGTTAAACACACCACACCACAAACTTTTGTTGGGTTCTGCTATCGCGCCACCCAACCTACTTTTGTTGGGTTCTGCTATCGCGCCACCCAACCTACATTTACTACATTTACTTTCGGACGCCTAAAGACCGATGCATACCAAAAATTATTTGT
>JALQST010000600.1 GCA_023264315.1 Nodosilinea sp. BSH.14 | reverse complement strand
CATTCCCCACTGGAGGGCGAGGAGATCTCGCCCCTACGCGATTCCCGCCCCCCGACTCCCGACTCCCGACTCCCCACTCCCCACTCCCTGTCGGACTTCTCTTCTACCGTGCCCACTACCTCGCGGGAAACACCGCTCCCATTGATGCCCTCTGCGCGGCGTTGGCAGAACGGGGGTTATCGCCTGTTCCGGTGTATGTGTCGTCGTTGCAGGATCCCGATGTGCAGGGGGAATTGCTGGAGTTACTGAAGCCCAAGGACGGCCCCAACATTGAGGTGTTGCTCAATACCACCAGTTTTTCGGTGGCCAAGCTGGATGGCGGTGTGCCTAATTTGGAACTCTGGGAAAAGTTGGATGTGCCCGTGTTGCAGGTGATCCTCAGCGGCGGCACCCAGGAAGCGTGGGCGAGCCAAAGTCTGGGCTTGTCTCCCAGGGACATCGCCATGAACGTGGCTCTGCCGGAGGTGGATGGGCGGATTATTACCCGGGCGGTGTCCTTCAAGGCGGCCCAGCAGCGTAGCGATGCCCTCGAAACCGATGTCGTCACCTACGAGCCTAGGCCCGACCGGGTGAACTTTGTGGCGGATTTGGCGCAACATTGGGCCACCCTGCGCCGCACCCCGGTGTC
>JALQST010000005.1 GCA_023264315.1 Nodosilinea sp. BSH.14 | reverse complement strand
TTACGGTGCCCTGCGGCGGGAACAGGCGGTGGATCTGGCCGATGGCGACGGCGAAGGGCAGGTGGTGATCCTGAAATCGGCGGTCCTGGTGGCCTACCAACAGCGACAGGCGTTGCTGACGCAAATCGCGACAGGCCAGGGTACCGTGGAGGCCCACTCCGCCTCCCTCGACTGGCTGCAACAGCAGGGCTATGTGGCTCGCCATGTCGATGTTGATCACCGCCTAACGGTGTTGCCCGCCCTGCAAACCCTCACCCTCAGCGATGTGGTGACGGCCCTCACCAGCGAGATGATCCTTTCCGGGCGGTGGCAGCAGGTCAACCTCAAACCCTACGACATCCAGGCCGAAGTGCCCGATGTAGCCTACGGTCGGCCCACGATTTTGACCCAGTGCATCCAGCGGATTCGGGATATTTTCCTCAACATGGGCTTTGATGAAATGTCCGGCAGCATTGTGGAATCGGCCTTTTGGAACTTTGACGCCCTGTTTACCCCCCAGGATCATCCCGCCCGCGAGGTGCAGGATACCTTCTACTTGGCCAACCCCCAAACCGTGGCCCTGCCGGAGGATGCTGACCTGATCCAGCGGGTGCGCCAGGTGCACGAAACCCACTACGGCGGCCAGTGGACGGAGGCCGAAGCGAGCCGCGCCATCCTCCGCGCCCACACCACCACCTCCACCGCCCAACGGCTGTACCAACTTCAGGGCCAAGACGGCAAATATTTCTCCATCGAGCGGGTGTTTCGCAACGAAACCGTAGACCGTACCCACCTGGCGGAATTCCACCAGATCGAGGGGGTTGTGATTGGCGAACTGCTGAGCGTGCGTACCCTGATGGGCTACCTCACCTACTTTTACGAACGACTGGGCTTCACCGATCTCAAATTCAAACCCACCTACAACCCCTACACCGAGCCCTCCCTAGAGGTGCTGGCCTACCATGCCCCCAGCGGCGGCTACATCGAAGTGGGCAATTCTGGCCTATTTCGCCAGGAAATGCTGGAACCCCTGGGCTGCGGCCATAAATCCACCGTGGCCTGGGGGCTGGGCCTAGAGCGCATCGCCATGCTGCTCTACGGCGTGGACAAACTCTCGGATCTAATTGGCCCCGACATCGCCATTCGTCTCAATCCCTAGGGTTGGGCGCAGGGTTGCTGAAACCGATGGATATCCGCCAGGACCTTCACCCAGCCCTGCACCAGGGAGGCGAGCAACTGGTCGCCCTTCTCCACGGTGGCCACGGTGGGGTCGCCTAGCACGCCGCTGCGGCTGAGATCCCGCGTCACCCAGGCAAAGGGAAGCGCCCCTTCCATGGTCAGCCAGCTCTCGGTGGGCAAGTCCTGGGGAAATTCCGCCCGGGCCTGATCCATCCGCACCTGATCGGGCAAAATCGACCGCATCAGGCTGGTTTCGGCATCGCCCGCGTGGATCCCAAGCTCCAGTTCTTGCGCCGTCAGCAACTCCGCCGCCGCATTGGGCACCGCCCACACAAACAGCGGAAACACCATCAGGTCGGGGTAGACCAGGTGGAGATCGCGGGCGACAATCTCCAAGACCTGGGGCTGCCCCCCGTGGGCATTGAGCAGCACCACTCGGCGAAATCCAGATCGGTACAGGCTTTCCACCACCTCGGTGATCACCCGGATCAGGGTCTCCGCCGACAGCGTGATGGTTCCTGGAAAATGCCAGTGCTCGTTAGATTTGCCGTAGTCCAGGGGTGGCAAACTGTAGGCCGGAATGGCCGGATCGAGCTGGTCTAGGGCTTGGCCGATTACCGTGGTGGCAATGGCGCTATCCACCACCAGGGGCAGAT
Source organism: Nodosilinea sp. BSH.14 (assembly GCA_023264315.1). Lineage (GTDB taxonomy): Bacteria > Cyanobacteriota > Cyanobacteriia > Phormidesmidales > Phormidesmidaceae > Nodosilinea. Next base: position 24,581 of record JALQST010000005.1, on the reverse strand, counting down.
GGGGGCCGTGCTGTTCAATCGCGCCCATGGGCTGCACAATCACCACCCGATCCCGATGGGGCATGGCTTCAATGTCCGTCCAGGTGAGGTAGGGGAAAAACCGATGGGGAGGAATGGGGCCGTGCATGACAGTTGTGATGAGGGCGGTGGTGATGAGGGCAAGTGTGGTGGCCGGGGAGGGCAGATCGTTTGGAGGTTCCCTGACATTAAGCCTTGACAGGCTAGGGGTAAACGGTAACAATACGCACAGAATCTAATCGTTCATCTCTCTCGTTTGAGAGACGGAAGTAGGGCTAAGCCTGAAGGAACGCGCCTCTGTTTACCCCCTTCACTCATTTTAAGGAGAGGCGAATTATGTCCCTAAACTATCGTGGCGTCAGCTACAACGCTCCTGAAGTTCGAGTTTCGGTTGAAGAAGAAGTGATTGGTCGCTATCGCGGTGCCATGGTGTGCCGCCATGTGGCCAAGCAAGTCCCCGCCTCCCATGTGGAGGGGCTGAAGTACCGTGGTGCGGTGGTGCGCTAGTCCAGTGTTGGTTTGAGGCCTCCCAGGGTTGAGTAAGATTTCTGGGAAGGCTCCAAATTATCTCGGGAAGGCACCCCTAGGGGGTGCTTTTTTTTGCGATAAGCTGAAAGGCATTGTCCTCGGTGTCTAAATCCCTGAGCCCAACGGTGGGCAAAGAAAGACGGCGGGACAGCTTGGCCCCTATGAACCCTTGGACTGTGGCGGTGTTTTGGTATTTCCTGGGTCTGGTAACGGGCGGTCTGGTGCTGGGTTGGCCCTATGTGCGGCAATGGCAGCGTCAGCGTCGGATTTTATCCCTGCTGCAAACGGCATCTTGGCCCGTGGCCCTGGGGCGGCTCAGCCAACTGGTGATGGCCCACCCCGAGCAGCAGGAACAGATTGACCAACTGGGTACCCATCGCGCCACCCTAGAGCAGGTGCTTCAGGCGGCCCCCGTGGGCTACCTCCAGGTGGACGAGGAAAACCAGTTGATCTGGTGCAACGAGGAAGCCACCCGGCTGTTGCACATCAGTTCCTCCCTGGCGGGGGCGCTTCAGCAGCGGCGGCTGTTGTTGGAGGTGGTGCGTTCCTACGAACTGGATGCCCTGATCGATGAGGCGCGGGATCAGCAGCAGCCCTGCCAGCGGGAATGGATGCTGTACCAAATTTCCCCGGATCCCCTCCATCCCCAGGAAAAGCCCACCTATCCCCTGCGGGGCTACGCCCTTCCGCTGAGGGGCCGCGAGGTGGGGGTGTTTTTAGAAAATCGGCAGGAGACGGAACTGTTGGTGCAGCAGCGTGATCGCTGGACCTCCGACGTGGCCCACGAACTCAAAACCCCGCTCACCTCCATCCGTCTGGTGGCCGAGACCCTTCAGCCCCGCGTCGATCCCACCCTCAAGGTCTGGCTGGATCGCCTGATTAACGAAACCATTCGCCTCAGCAACTTGGTGGAGGATTTGCTCAACCTCAGCCGCTTGCAGGGGAGCCCCGGGCAAGGGCTCACCCTCAAATCCGTCGATCTGCCGCAGCTCATCCAGTCCGCTTGGCATAGCCTCGAACCCCTGGCCCAGGTCAAACAGCTCACCCTCGACTACGAAGGCCCCAGCACCTACCTGGCCTGTCTGGACGAAACCCTCTTCCATCGGGTGCTGCTCAACCTGATGGACAATGCCATCAAACACAGCCCCAAGGCCGCCACCATCTACGTGCGCCTGGTGCCCTACCCCAATGCTCGACCCAACACCCTGGCCACCGCCACCGATCCACTCTTGGCCGTCGATGTCATTGATGGCGGCAGCGGCTTTAGCCCTCGGGATCTGCCCCACATTTTTGATCGGTTCTACCGGGCCGACCTCTCCCGCAGCCGCAGCGACCTCGCCTCCACGGAGGGTTTCCCCACCGACCGAGGCCAGGGCACTGGGCTAGGGCTAGCCATCGTACAGCAAATTGTGGAGGCCCACGGCGGCACCATTACCGCCAACAATCACCCAGAATTGGGCGGAGCCTGGTTGCGCCTCACCCTGCCCAGGCCGGATCCCGATTAACCCTAATCCGGCCTCACCCCAGGGGCCTAATGATGAGCTGATTTGGGGCGGATGACTCGCCCACCATTGCCTCGTAATCCATGGGCCTCCGTGGCTAGGCGGTCTGTGGCGTGGTTGGTCTAGGCTCGGGGTTGGGCTAACTGACCTGATGGGGTGGGAAAAGATGTCATCGGATCTTGCTAAATCTAATGTGAGCGCAGGCAAGAAACCAGGGATAATATTACCCCTGTAATGCAATAGCAGGGATTGACCATGGGTCGCGCAGAGAAAGTTGTTTTAGCCTATTCCGGTGGGGTGGATACCACCGTTTGTATCCCCTACCTAATGAACGACTGGGGCGTGAAGGAGGTCATCACCCTCGCCGCCGACCTGGGCCAAGGGGATGAGCTAGAACCCATCCGGCTCAAGGCCCTCACCGCCGGAGTGAAGGAATCCCTGGTGGCCGACCTGACGGAGGAGTTCATCACCGACTACGCCTTCCCCGCCATCCAGGCCAACGCCCTCTACGAAAACCGCTACCCCCTCTCCACCGCTCTGGCCCGCCCCCTGATCGCCAAGGCGCTGGTAGAAGCGGCAGACCGCTACGGGGCCGATGCCGTGGCCCACGGCTGCACCGGGAAAGGCAACGACCAGGTACGCTTTGACGTAGCCATCGCCGCCCTCAACCCCAGCCTGAAAGTGCTTGCCCCCGCCCGCGAATGGGGCATGGGCCGGGAAGAAACCATCGCCTACGGGGAAAAAATGGGCCTCGCCTTCCCGGTGAAAAAATCCAGCCCCTACAGCATCGACCGCAACCTGCTGGGCCGCAGCATCGAAGCTGGCCCCCTGGAAGACCCCATGAACGAACCCCTCGAAGAGGTGTTCCTCATGACCCAGGCCATCGAAAGCACCCCCGACCAGCCGGAATACATCGAAATCGGCTTTACCAAGGGCATCCCCACCCACCTGAACGGGGCCGCCCTGTCTCCGGTGGAACTGATCACCCAAATCAACGAGATCGCCGGACGCCACGGCGTGGGCCGCATCGACATGGTGGAAAACCGCCTGGTGGGGATCAAATCCCGCGAAATCTACGAAGCCCCGGCCCTGCTGGTGCTGATCGATGCCCACCGCGACCTCGAAAGCCTCACCCTCACCTCCGATGTCACCCAGTACAAGCGCGGCATCGAAGAAACCTACAGCCGTCTGGTCTACAACGGCCTCTGGTATAGCCCCCTGAAGCTGGCCCTGGATGCCTTCATTCAGCAAACCCAGGAGCGCGTCACAGGCACCGTGCGGATGAAGCTGTTCAAGGGTAACGCCCGCGTCGTCGGTCGCAAGTCTGACCTGGCCCTGTACAGCGAATCCCTCGCCACCTACAGCTCCGACGACCAGTTCGACCACAAAGCCGCTGAGGGCTTTATCTACGTGTGGGGTCTGCCCACCCGCGTCTGGTCGGAAAAAGTCCGCGAAGGCTAGATCGCCGGTTATCGCCATCTTCAGGAACTCCGTTCGGGCTGAGCCGGTCGAAGTCCGAACGGAGCTCAGGAGAACCGTTCGAGCTGAGCCCGTCGAAGTCCGAACGGTTCTTAGGACAAATGCTCGGCCCTTGGCATAAATCAGCCCCCGATTTCTGAGAGAAGTCGGGGGCTGGCTTTGGTGATTTCCTAGGGCGTGGGCAGCAGGTCGTCGCTCCAAAGTCCCTTTTCCTCCAGCCAGGGGCGGCTGTAGATGCGGGACTGGTAGCGGGATCCGCCGTCGCAGAGGACGGTGACAATGCGGTGGCCGGGGCCGAGGCGTTGGGCCAGTTGCACGGCAGCAGCGACGTTGATGCCGACGGAACCGCCCATGAACAGGCCGTCCTTATACAGCATTTGGTACAGCACCTTCAGGGCTTCGGGGTCGGGGATTTGCACGGCGTCGTCGATGGGCACATCCTCCATGTTGGCGGTGATGCGGCTGTTGCCGATGCCCTCGGTGATGGAGTTGCCCTGGATGGTGACTTCCCCGGTTTTGATGAAGCTATAGAGGCCACTACCCATGGGGTCGGCGACGACGCACTGGATATTGGGGTTTTTCTCTTTTAGAAATAGGGCGGTTCCGGCGTAGGTGCCCCCGGTGCCCGTGGCGGCCACCCAGGCATCGACGGTGCCCTCGGTTTGCTGCCAAATTTCCGGCCCGGTGGTGGCGTAGTGGGCTTGGCGGTTGGCCAGGTTATCAAACTGGTTGGCCCAGATGGCGTTGTCCAGTTCTTCGGCAAGGCGACCGGAGAGTTTGACGTAGTTGTTGGGGTCGCGGTAGGGCACGGCAGGCACGGTGCATACTTCGGCCCCTAGGGTACGCAGCAGGTCAATTTTTTCCTGGGACTGGGTTTCGGGGATGATGATCAAGCAGCGGTAGCCCTTGGCGTTGCAGATGTGGGCGAGGCCAATGCCCGTGTTGCCTGCGGTGCCTTCTACCACGGTGCCACCGGGCTTGAGCAGTCCCTTTTTCTCGGCGTCTTCAATGATGTAGAGGGCCGCCCGATCCTTCACCGAACCGCCCGGATTGAGGAATTCTGCTTTGCCCAAAATCTCGCAGCCCGTGGCCTCACTAACGCTGTTAAGGCGGATGAGCGGGGTATTTCCAATCGTATCGACAAAGCCGCGTTTGATGTCCATTCCAATGGTCGCCGTTGACAACAGAAGTCCTACTCTAGCCCTAGGTGTCAGCCCCCAGGTGTCAGCCCTAGATGGGCGGGTAGGTTGCCTTTTCATCCTACGGTGAAATGGGCGGCTTCTCGGCTAAAATCAGGGTGCTTTTGCCCGTCCGTTGAGCACTTCCCTGAGGATTCTCCTAACCCCATGTTCCTTCCCGCTGCGCTCATTTTTGATGTGGATGGCACCTTAGCCGAAACCGAGCGCGATGGCCATCGGGTCGCCTTTAACCGCGCCTTTGCCGAAATGGGCTTGCCCTGGCAGTGGTCGGTGGGTCTCTATGGCCAACTGCTGCGGGTGGCGGGGGGCAAAGAGCGAATCCGTCACTATATCGAGCGCTACCAGCCCAAGGGCTTACCTGATGGCGATCCGACGGATTTGATCACCGCCCTACATCAAGCTAAGGGTCGGCATTTTAAGGATTTGCTCCTGGCCAATGTCATCCCCCTGCGGCCCGGTGTGAGGCGATTACTCAACGAAGCCCGTCAGCAGAACGTGCGCCTTGCCATTGCCACCACCAGCGCCAAGGATTCCGTGCTGCCGTTGTTAGAACAACTCCTAGGCCCAGAATCTCCCGGCTGGTTTGAGGTCATCGCCGCCGGGGATATGGTGGCTACCAAAAAGCCTGCCCCGGATATCTATCACCTCGTCGTCGAAGCGATGGACTTGCCCCGCGAACACTGCCTGGTGTTGGAAGACAGTCAGCAGGGCGTTCTCGCGTCCGTGGCGGCAGGGTTGCCCACGGTGGTGACGATTAACGACTACACCCGCAACCAACCCATGCCGGGAGCTCGCCTGGTGATTAGCCACCTAGGCGAACCCAGCCAACCCTTTGAAGTCCTCTGGGGCGAGGCCAAGGATGCCTATTATTTTTCCTTGGAACTGGCGCAATCCTTGCTGGCGGCAGGTTGAACCCGATAGTGCAAAAACACCTCATCCGCTACGGGTTGGCAGCTTACCAGCATGAGCCGAGGCGCGAGTTCGGCCAGAAAACCCTCCCCATCCACCGGAGTGGGGGCCGTAGCACCGCCGATCAGCAGGGGGCAAAGGGTGAGATAGACCTCATCGATTAGGCCGTGGCGCAACAGTTCGGCGGTGAGGAAACCGCCTCCCAGCAGGGCGAGGGATTGGATACCCTGTCCTGGAAACTGCGCCAACAGATCGGGCCAAGGCCAGGGATCGGCTTGGTCGTCGAGTAGCGCCCATAGATGATCAAAATCGGGTTTTCCCTGCCAAAGTTGCGCCCCGGTAGCGGTGGTGATCAGCCCTCTGGGGACAGGCTGCTGAAAAAAACGGCACTGGGGATCGAATCGACCCGAGGGCGACCAGACGATGTGGAGGGGCTGATCGGTTTGCCCCCGCTGACGACGGGCGTCCACTAAGTGAGGATTCCGCACGCTGAGGGTGGTGCCGTAGGCCCGCAGGGTGCCGCCGCCCAATAAAACACCATCCACCTCGGCCACCCGGGCTTCGAGATGGTCTAAATCCGCCGGGGAGGAAAACCGCGCCGCCCGCCGCTGGACATCGGCGATTTTGCCATCCAGGCTCATGGCCAACACCAAGCTCATCCAAGGCCGATTCATCGATGTCACCAGTCCCCATTCCCTCCGCGATTTAGCCTGCCAGCGCCTCAGCCTGGTAAAGACCTTCGCCCAAGGCCCAGGTTTGGCGAACTATCCAGGTTTGGTGGCCAGTGCGCTGATAAAATCGCATTTCCCAATGGCTAGGCCGATTCAGGTCGATCATCTCCTGGGCCAGTTGGGCCATGGCCTGGGTTTGGGCTTTACTTCGCCCATAGGCCAGCACTAGGCACAAGTGTTCTTGAATCCGCAGGGGCATTTTGCGGGTCGGCGATTTTACTGTACAAGCAAAGTTCACCATCATCTGGCGCAACCAAGGGGCCGTGAACGCTAGGGTGAGGCTATCGGTAGTTTGCTGCCACCCGTCTACCTGGAGGACAATATCCGGACGGGAGTGCATCCCGCGTTTGTAGGCCCGTTCTAGGCTTTGGGTGTAGACCGGAAGAGTGCTTCCCTGTTCCTCGAAAGGGTCAATCAGCTTGCAGCAGGGCAGGCCCATTGGGTTAGACGGAGTGCCCCAGGTGGCTTGGCTCTGATCTAAAAAGGCTTGAATTTGATCCGCTAGGGCTCCAGTTGGGCAGGCATACAGAGCAAACTTATCCATGGGGTTCCCAGATAAACAACAGTCTGGGACGGCTTGGGTTGGGCCATCCTAGCCACCGCTTTCAACGTCCTGCGCGCCAGCGCTATGGCTACGATGGGTAGGTTAAAATCGCTGCCATACCCCCGATACTACTCTACTGTGCCCGGTTGTGGGGAAATCCCCACGCCAGGGATCATACCGCCACGGCCATCATCCTTCGCCATAATAGAGCCATGGCAACTTTTCTACGTCCCCTCAGCTACCGCCATCAGTGTCTCTACGATGGCATTTCTCGCACGGCAGCCCTCACAGTGGGCGGCGAGTGGCGATTTCGTACCCTGGCCCTGCAAGACCTTGACCTCGCCCCAGACGCCCCTGTCCTAGACCTGTGCTGCGGCAGCGGCCAAACCACGGCCTTTTTGGTAAACCATAGCCAGCGGGTCACGGGCCTCGATGCCTCGCCCAAATCCATCGAGCGGGCCAAGCGCAACGTGCCCCAGGCCACCTTTGTGGAGGGCTGGGCTGAAGCCATGCCCTTCGAGGATAACCGTTTTACCCTCGTCCACAGCAGCGCGGCCCTGCATGAAATGGAACCCGATCAACGGCGACAAATTTTTGCGGAAATCCTGCGGGTTTTACAACCTGGGGGCCTTGTTACCCTGGTTGATTTTCATCGCCCCCACAACCCCCTATACTGGCCAGGGCTAGCCACCTTCCTCTGGTTATTTGAAACCCACACTGCTTGGGCGATGCTCAAGGCCGATCTGGTTGGAGAACTCGGGGATCTGGGCTTTCAATCGACGACCTGCCGCCTCTATGCGGGCGGTAGTCTTCAGGTTGTGCAAGGCCAAAAACCGGGCTTCTCATCCTCCCTTGGATGACAGAAATAATAGACGTTCTAATGTGGATAGTTAGCCAAAAACCATCCGCTCAAACCCTATCCATACTGTGGTGATTTAAACCGATGGGACTTCTTGAACAGTAGGGCACCTCGATTAATTGCCATTTGGCGGCCTTCAAGAGGCTAGAACCCTTGAGATCACGTTGCCACTCCCAGAAAAATCTGTATTTTTCGAGGTGCCTACGGTGTGCCCTCAGTGCCTTAACGGGGTGCCCTAGCGAGGTTGCACCTGTTTGGCCATATCCCGGAAGGGAGAGAGGCTGGGGCCGGGGCGACGGCGATTAGGCAGGGTGGAACCCACCAGATAGTTAGCGGCAAAGCTGGGGACGGATGCCGCAGGCTTTGCGGTCTGGGGTGCTGCTGGGGAAGGCTTAGGGGCCGGAGCGGCAGGGGCGGGGCTGGCCGTAGTGGGGGCCACTGCGGGTTCTGCCGTGGCTTTAGCGGGCTCAGGGGTAGGAGCGACGACGGGGGCCGCAGCGGGGGCGGATGCCTCATCTAGCTCCATAAAGAATTCAGACTTTTTGCCGATGCCAAACACGCTCAGAATGGCCTTAAAGACGCCGCCGATGATGCCAAAGATGGATTTGATCAAGCCCATGGGTCTATCCTTCTAACCTGCTTTTCTGAATTAATTATCAATTTCTATTACGCTCTCTCATCATAGCAAGGGCGATCTAGATACAAAAGTTAACCTTGCTGCCGTCCCTCGGGCGAGTGTGCTGTGGTCAACCTAGGCTAAGGCCCGCTGATAGAACGCCGCCATGGATCGCTGCCACTGTTGGCGGGAGTCTTCCCAGGTGTAGAACATGTGGCCCCCTTTGAAGTGGCGCAGGGAGAGGTTGGGGCGCAACTCGGGGCTGAGGGGCATCAGATCCATCAGCAGGTTGGAGGAAAAATAGGGGGTCACAAGGTCGTAGATGCCGTGGTTGATGACCACCTGCATGTGGGGGTTGAGGGCCATGGCCACCCGTAGATCGTCCATGGCTCCCACGAAGCCCTGTTTTTCCGACTGGTCGGTGAGGAACGTCCAGGCTTTGAACACCTCGTAGTTGAGCAGGTGGTAGGTGAGGGGGGTGGCGATGCCGAGGGTGCTGCGCAAATGGTGGTTGATGGCTCCGGTAAACAGGCGATCCAGTCCTTCGAGGGTGGGGTCGGTACCGTCGTTGAGGGGCCGGTTGGGGAAGGGATCAATGGCGGTAACGGAGGCGTCGTAGAGCCCCAGGAGGCGGGTTTGATCCTTGAGCAATTCCCGGGCAAAGGTGCCAATATCCACCCGGCCCCGATGGCGTTGCACCACCTCCACCGGCAGGCCAATCAACGCCGCTAGGTCGCCATAGACCCGCTGGCGGTCGGCCTCTAGGGCCAGATTGCCCAGGGCCAGGGCAGGAATCAGGGCTTGGCGGGCAAAGGTTTCGGCCTTGGCGGCGTGGGCTTCGGGGCTGTCCTCGGTGGACACCCGCCCATGGTGAACGGCGGCGGCGGCCATGGAGGGAATGGCCACAGCCCAGTTGGCGAGGCTGTAGTCGGTGCCGTAGAGTAGGTCAAACTCGAGCACCGGGGAGATGATCACCACCCCATTCAGGCCGACGCCAAAATCCTGCTGCAAGGATCGGGCTAGCTTGGCCACCCGAAAGCCGCCATAGCTTTCCCCGGCGATGAAAATGGGCGACAGCCAGCGGTGCTGGGCCGACAGGTAGCGCTGAATAAAATCCCCCAGGGCCTTCAGGTCGCGATCTAGGCTCCAGAAGATTTTGGCCTGTTCCTGGGCAGCGGCGGCGGGCGTTGTGGCTTCGGCGGGAGTAACGGGGGCATCGACGGGGGCCTTGGCCTTGGGGGGCTCCGAATGGGGGGCGTCCTGGGTTTCGTGATCCTTGGGCTTAGGCAACGCCCGACTGAAGCCCGTGCCGATGGGGTCAATGAACACCAAGTCCGTGAAGGGGAGCCAGGTTTCTAGGTTGTCCTCCACCCGCACGGGGGGCTTGGGCAAGCCGCCATTGGCCTGGAAACACACCCGCTTTGGCCCCAGGGCTCCCATGTGCAAATAGGCCGACGCCGCCCCTGGCCCGCCGTTGACTACAAAGGTGAGGGGCCGACTGGGGGCATCCGCCGACTCCACGGTGTAGGCCACATAGAACAGTTCGGCCACGGGCTGATCGTGGTCGTAGAGCACTTGCCACTGGGCTTCGGCGAGGTAGGGAACCATGCCCTGGGGGGTGGTGAGGGTGTGTTGGGTGGTGCAGCCCTGACGGCTAGGGGAAGCGGAGGTCATCGCGATGGGTTGAAGGTCGGTCACGGTTGAAATGCCGCAACAAAGGCAACGGGCATGGGAAATGGTCTTATCCTAGTCTCTTATTGCCTCCCCCATCCTGCCATGAGCGTTATCTACGACCTCGAACACGTCACCACCTATCGCTACGCCAAGCCCGTCACCTTTGGGCCTCATCGCGCCATTTTTTTACCCCGGGGCAGCTATGGCGGACGAATTTTGAGCTACGGGCTAGAAACCAACCTGCCCTCCCAGGTGCGCTGGCTGATGGATACCCTGTCCAACAACGTGGCGGTGATTGATCTGGAAACCCCGGGGGCAGAACTGACCGTCACCTACCGCGTGCAGGGAGAACACTTTGGCTATCGGGCGGTGCAAGATTTTCCCCTCGACCCTCGGGCGGAGGAACTGCCGGTGCAGTACACCCCGGATGAATGGACAGATTTATCGGTGTTTATGCGGCCCCACGCCGAAGACGTTGATGGCCGCTTGGCGGATTGGACGCGGCGGTTTGTGCTGGGCGACCAGGACGGCACCCTGGACGTGATTAACCGGATGATGGACACCATCCACAGCACCGTGACCTACGAAGCCCGCGAGGCCGAGGGCACCCAGTCTCCCGGCGATACCCTACGCACGGGCACGGGCACCTGTCGGGACTATGCGTGGCTGATGATCGAGGCGCTGCGGCGGCTGGGGCTGGCCTGTCGGTTTGTCAGCGGCTATTTGTACGATGCGGCCCTTGACGGGGGCGATGTGGGTATGACCGGATCCGGGGCTACCCACGCTTGGCTCCAGGTTTACCTGCCCGGAGCGGGATGGCGTAACTACGACCCCACTAACCGCATCAGCGCAGGCTTTGACCTGGTGCCCGTGGCCATCGCCCGCCATCCGGCCCAAGTGATGCCCTTATCAGGTTCCTGGATGGGGGATGCCTCGGATTATTTAGGCATGTCGGTGCAGGTCTCCATTCGCAAACTGGCCGACCAGCGAGAATATCAGCCCTAGGGCTCGGTCTCTTGCTGTAACCCCCAGCTTTCATCACTTTTCATCTTTCATCAATAACGATCCACGCTCCTAAGGACAGAACCACGGATGGGCCGTAACCACGCAGAATACCGACGCCAGTCTAGCCCCTGGGGCCGCCGTGGCCTTCGTCCTAGGAATCGATGGCGATTTCTTTGGGTGACGGTAGCGTTGCTGCTGGCGCTGATGATGGGGGGCCTCCACACCATGCCGGGGGCGGCCAATGCTGTCGTTACCCAGCCGCTCGTTGCTCAGACGGCGGCGAACGAAGCTGCCCCAGGGACAACCCCCAGCCCGTCGAATGCCCCATTGGGCCAGTCAAGTCCATCGGGTCGCCCGGTGGGCAATGCCATCGACGGTTATCCGGTGGTGCTGGATGGCCAGGAGTTATTTCGGGTCAAGGTGGGCCTTGATGGGGTCTCCGCCGAGGAACGCGCTGCCATCCTCACCCAGCGCATCCAGGCGGCGGTGGCGGATTCCAGCATTACCCCCGCCGACATTCGAGCGGAAACGGGGGAGACCCAGAGCGTCGTTTGGGCTGGGGACAAGGTGCTGTTTACCATTCGCCCAGCGGACGAGGCCATCTACGGTCGGCCCCACCAAGAGCTAGCGGCCCTGACGGTGGACTGGATTCAGCAGGCTTTAGTCAACTATCGGGAGGCCCGCACCATCAAACGGACGGCCATCAACTTAGTCGCCATTGTGGTCAGTACGCTCATCCTGGTTCTGTTTCTGCGAGGGTTATTTTTCCTTTCCTCGGTGTTGTCCAGCCGCATCCAGACCCAGCGGGAGAACGGCACCCTGGCGCTGCGCATCCGGTCGCTGCCTTTGTTGGGGGTCGGAGCCGCCAGCTACCTACTTCAGAGCCTGATCCAACTGGTGCGGCTGGGGCTGGTGCTGTTTGCTCTCTACCTCTATGTGCCCTTTGTGCTGAGCCAGTTTCCGGCCACCGAAGCGATTGGGGATAGCCTGCTGCGGGATTTAGCGGATCGCCTGAACGCCCTAGCCCAGGGGTTTGTGGCCTACTTGCCCAATCTGATGATGCTGGGCATTTTGGCCCTCATCACCTACTACGTGATTGAGTTTACGAAGCAGGTGATTCTCGAACTGGGGCGGCAGGATGTGTATCCCTGGTTCTATCCGGAATGGGTACAGCCCACCGTCCGTCTGGCGACCTTCTTGATTGTGGCCATTGCCTTCGTCATTGCGGGGCCGTTTCTGCCCGGCTTTGGGTCGCCCGCGTTTCAGGGGGTGTCGCTGTTTGTGGGGGCCTTGCTCACCTTGGGTTCCTCCTCCGCCGTAGCCAATGCCCTAGCCGGAATTATCCTGATCTACACCCGCGCCTTCCGCCTAGGCGACTTCATCCGCATTGACAACATCATGGGTGACGTGCAGGACAAATCCCTGTTTGTCACCCGCGTGCTCACCCCTAGGCAGGAAACCATCACCATCCCCAACGCCTCGGTGCTCAACAGCAACGTCACCAATTTCAGCGCCATTTGCCGCGAAGCCGGGGGGTATCTGGTGCTCCAAACCACCGTCACCCTCGGCTACGACGTGCCCTGGCGCAAAATCCACGCGGTGCTGATCGAAGCCGCCCTGGCCACCCCCAACATCCAAGCCACCCCGGCCCCCTTCGTTTTGCAAACGGCCCTCAACGACTTCCACGTCAGCTACACCCTCAGCGCCTACACCGCCGCCCCCAACCAAATGCCCCTGATCTACTCGGCCCTGCACCAAAATATCCAAGACCACTGCAACGCCGCCGCCATCGAAATTCTCTCCCCGGGCTACACCGCCCTGCGCGACGGCAACCATTCCACCATTCCCGCCGACTACCTGCCCAAGGACTACACGGCCCCTGCCTTTGGGATTCAATCCCAGCCCCCCCACGCCCTGTAGGCCGGATCGGGCAGTCGTGCTTTCCAGGGGTGCCACAATCCAGGAAGATGGGAAAGCATTGTTTTCCCCTGGATAGCCCTGTCCTATGGTTGCTGGCCTCACGGATGATTCCCTTGCCGAAAAGCTGCTTGACCTCGCCCTAAAGTCGGGGGCAGAGGCGGCGGAGGTGCTGCAATCGCGTTCCCAATCGCGCCCCGTATTTTTTGAAGCCAACCGCCTCAAACAGTTGGAAAGTTCCGCCGCCCTAGGCACGGCCCTGCGGCTGTGGGTCAACGGTCGGCCCGGTTTGGCGGTGGCCTACGGCCCCGTGGATCCCCAGCCCATTGTGGACAAGGCCATGGCCATCAGTGCCCTCAACGATCCAGAGCCCCTCAATCTCACGACGGGCACCCGCCAGCGCTACCCCGACCTCGGCCAAACCGTCCCCGTCGAGCAACTGGTGGATTGGGGCCAAGCGGTGATTGATCAAATTCGCGCCGCCTACCCCGAGGTGATCTGCGGCGTGGAAATGGAGTGCGACATCGAAACCACCCGCATCCTCAACAGCCAGGGGCTCGATAGTTTCTATAGCGACACCACCCTCAGCGGCTATGCCTCCGCTGAATGGGTGCGGGGGGACGACTTCTTGAGCGTTAGCGATGGCCAAACCCGCCGCGATAGTTTAGATGTCGGGAACTTGGCGGAACAACTCCTTCAGCGGCTGGCCTGGGCCGAATCGAACGCTGCCGTGACCTCAGGACGTCTGCCGGTGATCTTTACCGCCAAGGCCGCCGATATGCTGTGGGGTACCCTCCAGGCGGCCCTCAGCGGTAAGCGAGTGATCGAGCGGTCGTCCCCCTGGAGCGATGGCCTAGGCCAGTCGATGATTTCCGCCGACATCACCCTCTACCAAGACCCGGAGGCTGGCCCCTTTAGCTGCCCCTTTGACGACGAGGGCACCCCCACCCAACGGCTGGTGTTCATCGATAAAGGGGTACTGGCCCTGTTCTACTGCGATCGCAAGGTGGGGCAACAGTTGGGCGGCGGCTCCACGGGCAACGGCTTTCGTCCCGGCCTTGGCAGCTACCCCACCCCCAGCCTCTACAACACGCTGATTACCCCCGGTTCCCGTTCCCTGTCTGACCTGATTGCCAGCGTCGATCACGGCATTCTGGTGGATCAAATCCTCGGCGGTGGGGCGGGTATCTCCGGGGATTTCTCGGTCAACATCGATCTGGGCTACCACATCCACCACGGAAAAATGGTGGGCCGCGTGAAGGACACCATGGTGGCGGGTAATGTCTATGGTGCCCTCAAGGAAAATCTAGTGCTGGGCAATGATGCCGACTGGAATGGAGCCTGCTACACTCCCTCAGTATTGGTGGATGGTCTCTCCGTGACCAGCGGCTAGAGGGGTTGATGTTCAAGGGGCTGTAACGCGCCCCAACGCTGCTAGCTGACGGGACGAACCGCCTGCCCTGTGCCCCTTCCCCTTGTCGCCATGCCCACCCAACTTGCCCTCCTTGCCCACGATGGCAAAAAAGACGACCTCGTGGCCTTTAGCCAGCGGTTTAGGGGTATTTTGGCTCGCTATCACCTCGTTGCCACGGCCACCACAGGAGAACGGTTGCAGCAGACAGGGCTATCGGTGGAACGCCTGCTACCTGGATCCCTGGGGGGCGATGCCCAAATTGCCGCCCGGGTCGTCGTGGGCAAGGTAGCCGCCGTCATTTTCTTGCTGGATCCCTTCCACGCCCAGCACCCCGAACCGGAGATTCGAGCCCTGCTGCGGGTCTGCGCCGTGCATAATGTTCCCCTCGCCACCAACCTGGCCACGGCAGAGGCGGTGATCAAACACCTGGGCAAGGCCAGAATCGCCCATTTGATCTTTAATCCCGTGTCGGGCCAGGGCAATCCCGACTATGATTTGGCGCTGATTAAGCGGCTGCTGGAGCCCCAGGTGCAGGTGAACGTGATTTTCACCAGCCCCGACCGTTCCCCCGCCGCCCAAACGCGAGAAGCCCTGACCCAAAACCCCGATGTGGTGATTGCCTCCGGCGGCGATGGCACCGTTTCGGCAGTGGCGGGGGTGGTGCTGGAGAGCGGGATTCCCCTGGGTATCATTCCCCGGGGAACAGCCAATGCCTTTGCCACGGCCTTGGGCATTCCCAGCGCCATCCAGGGAGCCTGTGGCACCATCCTGGCGGGCAACACCCGCACCGTAGACATGGCCCGCTGCAACGGCAGACCGATGATTTTGCTGGCGGGTGTGGGCTTCGAGGCCGACTATGTGAACCGGGCCAACCGGGAACTGAAAAATCGCTTTGGGGTGCTGGCCTATATTTTGGCTGGAGTGCAGCAAATTAACGAAGCCGATAACTTTGAAGCCACCCTCGAACTGGAGGGGGCTGAACACAGCCAGGGCCACATCCTGAGGGGCAGCTTCACCACCTCTGCCATCACCATTGCCAATGCGGCCCCAGCTACTTCAGTGTTGGCCCAGGGCTTCGGCGAAGTGCGTTACGCCGATGGGCTGCTGGATATTACCATCAGCACCGTCAAAACCCGGATGCAGGCCATTACCGCCCTCAGCAGCCTGTTTGCCTCGGCCCTGGTGAGCAACCCCACCAACCGCGAAGATATCATTTGCCTGCGCGGATCGCGGGTGAAAATTACCACAGACCAGCCCCGCCACGTCGTCGTGGATGGCGAAATCATCGGCACCACCCCCCTAGAGGTGGAATGCATTCCCCAGGGGTTAACCGTCCTCACGCCCCTCGCCAAGGATCAGAGTTGGTGGCCTTCCATCTAGCGACTTCCGGGCGATCAAGGCTGGAGCACGGATGACATGTGGGCTATGGCTTCGAGAACCACCTGCGGTAGGGAATCGAGGGCTGAATCACCAACCGTTCTACCCGAAACCGGAAGGGCAGCAGCAGTACTAAGGGGCGCACCCCCCGACCAATTACCGGGGTAATCGTCAGGGCCAAATCCAGGGTATAGACGCGGGCCGGGGGCGGCGCACTTAATAATCGGGTGGGATCGACAAGGGGCACCGCCAGTTGCAGCCGTTGGGTATCAGGGTTGACACTAAAACAGTCCTCACTGGTGGCCATCACGCTCAGCAGTTGCTTGGGGTTAACCACGCTTACCACCTGGGGCAGCCCCAAATCCATCCGCGTCCCTGGGGTGTGGCGAATCACGCGGCGGGCCTGGTTATTCATCTGGGTGAAGGAGCTCCGATCCCAATCCACCGCCACCTGAAAACCCTGGGTTTGGTTCAAGACCTGCACCGTTAACCCCGCCAGCGGTTTAAGGGGCTGTGGCCCCTGGGGCAACACCTGCACAGCAATGAGCCCGTCGGCTTCCCCGGCGGGCTGTCCCCGTGGGGTGGGCGGGGTGAGGGTGAGGCCAGCCTGGGGAGCCAAGGGAGGCGGCAGGGCCGTCAGCACTTGACCTAGATCCGCCGGGAGTCCCTGCCGGGTGATCTGATCCGCCAGGGCTTGCCCCAAGGCCTCCGGGTCGGGAAGGCAGGCCAAGCGCACCTCCACATCGCCCTCCACCGCCAGCACCATTTGATAGGCCAGGTAGCCAATGCAAATGAAGTAGATGGTTAGCAGTACTAGATCTAGCCCCATCGCCATCCTCGATTCCCGTAGATGTCCCTGATGTTCTGACAGGCCGGACGCATTGCCATGTTCCAGGCGTTCCCAATCTGATCCCTCAGAGGTGCCCGCTGGCCCAAACCAGCCTTGCCCTAAGCTCAAGCCTAGGATGCCGCACCGAAGAAAACACGCCAGGGGGTGAGGCAGGCGTTACTCTGAAGAAGCTCAGACGGTCTGGCTGTGCCCCAGGAGAGCATCCTAAGGGAACCAATGTACACCGTAAAAGGACAACGGAGTGCACGTCTGAACAATCTGGCTACGGATGGGCTCCTCCTAGGGCCTCAACGCCCCAGCGGCAATCATCGTCGCCTCGGGTGGCAACGGCTGGCTCCGGCTGCCGATCCCTCCTCAGGCCGTCGCTGGAGGTTGGTCTTCTACATTGGGTATCGTTCAAAGATTAGGGTTCTGTCCTATGGCGAAAATTATTTCAGTTCACTCCTACCGAGGAGGCACTGGGAAATCCAACACGGTGTCTAACCTGGCCGCCATCTTGGCCCAGAAAGGCTTTCGGGTGGCGGTGGTGGATACGGACATCCAGTCCCCGGGAGTTCATGTGCTGTTTGGCTTTGGCCAAGACAGCGTCCAAGCCTCTTTGAACGATTACCTCTGGGGCAAAATTGAGGTCAACGACGCGGTCTACGACATCTCCTACCTGCTCACCAGCGGCCCGGGAGGCGGACTCTTCTTACTGCCTTCCAGCATCAAAACCAGCGACATTGCCCGGGTGTTGCGGGAGGGCTACGATGTCAACCGCCTCAACGATGGCTACCGCAGGGTCATCAACGACTTCCGGCTAGACTACCTAATCATCGACACCCACCCCGGTTTGAATGAAGAAACCCTGCTGTCGATCACCATTTCCGATGTGCTGCTGCTGCTGCTCCGACCCGACCAGCAGGACTACCAAGGCACCGCCGTCACAGTGGATGTGGCCCGCAAACTTCAGGTGGAAAAACTGCTCATCACCGTGAACAAAGCCCCCGAGGTATTTGACTTTGATGAACTCAAAGCCAAGGTGGAAGCCGCCTATGACGCCCCCGTGGCCGGCATTATTCCCCACTCCGATGCCCTGATGGTGTTGGCCAGCAGCGGCCTCTTTGTCCTCCAATACCCCGATCACCCGGTCACGCGAACCCTGGAAAGGATTGCCGAGGCGGTCATAGCCTAGCCGGAATTTCCTAGGCGGAATGCCCTAGCCGGGATACACGAACCCCCCGCTGTCTACTGGGACAGCGGGGGGCGCGGTTCAAGCGGTGACTACCCCAACGTTGCTCGGTCTAGTCCACCCCAAGTTCGAGGGGCCATGTGCCCACGTACTGGTTCAGCACATCCCCCTGGAACATCATGTTCAGGTTGAAGTAGTGGTAGCCGTAGCGGTTGGGGTTAGTGACGTTGTTCATCACAATGACGAAGTTGGTGTTAGCCGGGATTGGCGCTTCGGGGGTGATGACGATGCGACCTGAACCCTCCTCTGCTTCAATGCTCTGCACAGGAATGATATCGCCACCGCGCCAGTCTCCCTGGCGGAGTTGAATCGTATCAGGATTTAAGCGGCCCCGTCGTGCCGTGAAAGATTCGGGATATTCAAGTTCGAGGGATAGAACATCACGCTCCACCTTGGTCCGAGGAACCTGCAAGTAGTAGCGGCTGTTGCGGTTACGGGGGCGGTTGAAGTCAATGAAGTAGCGCAGACGATATTCGGCCTCAACGCCGCCAAAGATAGTCAGGCCCGATTGCGCTGAGGTGGGCTGGGGCAGCGCGACCCCAACTCCCGTTGCCAGGGTGGCTGCGGCCAGGGCCAGCATCGCGAACCTCAGGGAACGTTTGGGGGATGTCATGGGGTACCTCCGGAAAACCGTCTAGATGGACACATAATCTTGGGAAAATCAGTCAAAACTTTAACGTTTGCGATCCAAGGTCATTGGGCCACCTGTGCCAGTGACGCAACCGGGCACCCCAAAGTGCCCCGGCCTCGGTGGGCCAAGACCACTGTCCAAGGCCATCGACGGCGTTACAAGTTGTTACAGTGTCCCATCCTAGCACTGCCTGATTTCCCTTGGGGAAAGGGTTTTCGCCCGGGAAATGTCTAGGCTGGCCCAATGGCGTCCACAGCGGCCTCCACGGCTAGGGCCACATGGGTCCAGTGGGTGCCGCCCTGGCAGTAAACCACGTAGGGCTCGCGCAATGGCCCATCGGCGGAAAGCTCTGAAGTGCTGCCGTCGATGAAGGTGCCCCCGGCCATCACCAGTGGGGTGTCGTAACCGGGGGTGACGGCGGGGACGGGTTCCACGTAGGCATCGATGGGGGAATGCTGCTGAATGGCCTTGCAGAAGGCGATCATTTTTTCGGGCGAGCCCAGCTTGATCGCCTGAATCACGTCTCGCTGGGCCAGGGCGGGATGGGGCTTGACCGGGTATCCCAGGGCATCGAAGGTGGCCGCAAGGAGATAATTTCCCTTCATCGCCTCCCCCACCATCTGCGGCGCGAGAAAAAGCCCCTGGTACATCAGACGGTTTTGGCTCAGGCTAGATCCACCGCTGGAGCCGATGCCTGGTGCCGTCAGCCGACAGGCTGCCGCTTCCACCAAATCCGCCCGTCCGGCCACGTAGGCCCCGGTGGTGGCAATGGTGCCGCCCGGATTTTTAATCAGCGATCCGGCCATCAGATCCGCTCCGACGGCGGTGGGTTCCCGGTCTTCCAAAAACTCCCCATAGCAGTTATCGACAAAACAGACCACGTCGGATTTCTGCCGTTTTACCGTCGCCACGATGCGCTCAATTTCGGCTATGGTTAGGGTTGTGCGCCAACTGTAGCCGCAGGAACGCTGAATGTGTACCAGCCGAGTATTCGGTTTAATGGCGGTTTCTAGGGCGTCCCAATCCACGGAATCGGCGGCGGTCAATGGTAATTCTCGATAGGTGATCCCAAATTCTGCCAGTGAACCCTGGCCCGATGATCGCAATCCAATCACCTCCTCCAGGGTGTCGTAGGGGGCTCCTGCTACTGCCAAACATTCATCCCCAGGGCGAAGAACGCCGTAGAGGGCGCAGGCAATGGCATGGGTACCCGACACAAATTGCGACCGCACAAGGGCCGCTTCCGCCTGAAATACCTCCGCAAACACGTTATCCAAGGTGTCTCGGCCTAGGTCATCATGGCCATAGCCCGACACACTACTGAAATGGTGGCTTCCCACCCGATGCTGCCGGAATGCCCTGAGCACCCGCTCAAGGTTATGCTTGACCTGGGTGTCAATTCCGTAAAAAATCGGAAACATTGAGGACTCTGACGGCATCATCATGTTTGATCGTTGCGAAGGTTAGTTTTTTTCGTTAAGAAACGAGGGAGACTTATTGTCCCTCAAATTTATTCACCCTGTCCAAAACTTTTTGCCTAAACTTTTTGTCCAAAACTTCAGAGATTTCGTTCATGACTGCAACAACCCCTACCACCACTAGCCTCCCCCGCGACTGGGTCACTCTGTGGTTCATGGTCGTCATGCATGGCCTAGCGCTCATGGCGTTTTTGCCCGGAAACTTTTCCTGGGCGGCGGTGGGGGTAGCCCTGCTGCTGCACTGGGTGACGGGTTGCCTGGGTATCACCCTGGGCTGGCACCGCCTCATTTCCCACCGCAGCTTCCAGGTGCCCAAGTGGCTGGAATACTTCTTCGTGTTCTGCGGCACCCTGGCCTGCCAGCACGGCCCCATCACCTGGGTGGGCCTACACCGCCACCACCACGCCTTTTCCGACCAAAGCAACGACCACCACGACTCCAACAAGGGCTTCTGGTGGAGCCACATGGGCTGGATGCTGCGGGAAGTGCCCGCCAAGAAAGAAATGGGCCGCTTCACCCGCGACATCGCCGAAGATCCCGTTTATCTGTTCTTTGAAAAATATTTCCTCGCCCTGCAAGTGGCCCTCGGTGTAGCGCTCTACTTCCTGGGTGGCTGGCCCTTCGTGTTTTGGGGTATCTTTGTCCGGCTGGTGGTGGTTTACCACTGTACCTGGCTGGTGAACAGCGCCACCCACAAATTCGGCTACCGCACCTACGAAACCGACGACAAATCCGTCAACTGCTGGTGGGTGGCCCTCGTCACCTACGGCGAAGGCTGGCACAACAACCACCACGCCTTCCAATACTCCGCTCGCCACGGCCTCCAGTGGTGGGAAATCGACATCACCTGGATGACCATCCGCCTGCTGGAAATGGTCGGTCTGGCCAAGAAAGTCAAACTCGCCAACCCCAGCACCGCCGAGTAGGGGCGAGGTCTCCTCGCCCAGAGGTCTCCCCACCCAGAGTCTCCTGATCATCCCAATGCGTTAGCGTCGGGGTGTTCAGGAGACACCGATGCCGTCCATCCGGTGCTGGGCGGCATTCTTTTTTGGCGGGATTCTCCTCCGCCAAGGCGAATCGGGGTGTGGTAGGCTAGTTAAGCAAAACGGGATGTAGCGCAGCTTGGTAGCGCACTTCGTTCGGGACGAAGGGGCCGTGGGTTCGAATCCCGCCATCCCGATTTCAGTGAATGTCCCCCCAGGCCGCAGGGGTGGTCAGTACGGGTTGCGACGTACCTTGGGTGCCATGGCTGAATCAACCTTTAACCGATTTTCGTGGGTAAAGGCCCTGGCTGGGGTTCGTCACCCAGCGGAGTGGGCATCCACAGCGGGCCAGCCCACTGTCCAGGTTCGGCTCGCTAGGCTCGGAGATTTGGAACAACTGACGGAGGTGCTGGCCAGCAGCTTCTATGATCGAACGGGCTGGCTAGCCTGGTTGTATCCCCTCATGCGGTTAGGCATTCAGGAAGACCTAAAACAACGGCTCAAAACTGAACGCCACGGCTACGCTTGCCTTGCGGTGGTAGCCCTAGATTCCACCGCCCCCGGAGAGACTTCCCTGGGCCGGGAGATCATTGTGGGCACTGTGGAAATTGCCCAGCGTCAGTCTTGGCCATGGCAAGCCACGAGCGCCCGGTATGTCTACATTTCTAACCTGGCGGTGATTCAGCCCTGGCGACGACGGGGATTTGCCGCCCAATTGCTGGCGGCCTGCGAATCCCTGGCCTTGACCTGGCGAATTGAGCACCTCTATCTACACGTCATGGAGGACAACCCAGGGGCTCGACAGCTCTACCACCGGGTTGGCTTCGAGGTGTTCCAATCGGAGGAGGGAATGGCTGTGTGGCTGGGGCTTCAACCCCGTCGGCTCTTGCTGCAAAAGCGGGTTTCAGCCTCCTCCCAGGGTTTGCAGTCCTAATGTCCAAGGGGGCAAGGAAAACCCTTGTCCGGGCTTTTACTGAGGCTTTTTCTCCAAAAGTTCACAGAATTTTCATCGTTGTAGCCCGGAAGTGGCGATCTCCTTCAGCGGAATTTGACCATTCTGCCGAAGTGGAAGGAAGGAGGTGTCCTAGAATGTGACCTATAAGTAGACGTACATCGACGGATAACCACTAGGTTTCGATGGCCTCAACCTTATGGTTTCAGCCTTTGCCGAATTGCCCCCCGCCCCTCTAATCTCTCTATGCCAACCCGATCCCAAGCGACCCTAATAGGGTATCAGGGCATGACACCGCCGGAACATGGGGATATTTTGGCGAAGGTGCGCAGTGCGGATCTCTGGATTGTAAATAGCCGCCGTCGCAATGGGCTGATCCTTCACAAGGGGTTTTATACGGAATTTGCTGGCCCGGGGGCGGCGGTGGGAGGTGGCCTCGATGGCGAGTGTTGCGGCGTTATTCCCCTTGGTAGCCTATCGCTGTTGCCTGCCCCCTCCGCTGAGGAGCAGCAAAAAGCCCTAAAAATTCGTCTGCAATGGGTACGCCTGACCCAAAACTTCACGGACAAGCCCGTCGCCCTTGACCGAGCCCGAATGATTCTCGAACAGTTTAAGAGCTACTTCACGACCGAGACCGTCGATCAGGTGCCCGATGAAGCCTTTGCGCTCCTGGTGGGGGTGCTTCCCTACACGGTGCGCCGCGCCAGAGACCTGGTGTAGGGGCAAAGACCGCCGCCAGGGGGCGACGGTCACTGAGGTCACTGATCCTACTGCGGTTAACTGGAGGCACTGGTGTAGAACCGCAGGGCAAAGCGCCAAAAACGGTTCGCCACCCAGAGCAGGGCTGAGGCAAGCAGGGCTGAGGCGAGCAGCCAGCCCTGGCTCCCGGGTTTGAGCATGGCCTGGGCGGGAATGGTGGTGAGGAAGGCCACGGGAATCACAAAGGTGAAAAAGATCCGGTAGGCCACGGGGTAGCCCACCACAGGGAACCGTCCGGCCTCCAGCAGGCCCCGCAGAACCTCGGTGACATTGTAGACCTTGACAAACCAAATGCTGGTGGCTCCCAGCATAAACCACAGACTATATAAGCTGAGGGCACCACACACCAGGGGCGGTACCGCCCGAAGGTAGGCCATCCAACTTAGGTCGAGGTGACGGCCCGCATAGGCGATGACCAACAGGCCAAAAACCAGGTCGGGCAAACCCCAGGGGGAAAGAAGGCGGGTGGAGAGCCAAAACTGTGAACTGATGGGCTTGAGCAGGACAAAATCGAGGGTTCCCTCTTGAACTTGGGTGACAATTTTGTTGAGGTTGGGAATGAGCAGCGTGGCGGAAAAGCCCTGGAGCAGGGTGAACATCCCCAACACCAGCAGGGCTTCATCCCAACTCCAGCCCTGGAATTGATAGTCGGCCTGGTAGAACAAAAACAACCCGAAGAGACTGCCCGCCAATCCGCCAACACTGGTGAGAGCCGCAATGACGAAATTCATCCGATACTCCAGTTCGGCGGCGATGGCCGTTCCCCAAAAGAGCTGCAACACCTGCCAGTAGCGCCCCATGGCCTAGGCTCCCATGCCGGAATAGTGCCGTAGCCCCCGCCGCCATAGCCAGCGATTGATCCCAAAAAAGACCATTCCCCACAGCCCCATGGCCCCAAAGCTCTGGATCAGGTGATCGGCCTGGTTCGTGAGCAGGCTGGCGGGAAAATAAATCAGGTAGGGGAAGGGTGTCCACATCACCACGGCCCGCACACCGTCGGGAAACAGGGCCAAGGGCGCAGTCATCCCCGACAGAAAGATGTACATCAGAAACCAAAACTGCTCTAGGGCGGTGGCTCGCTCAGTCCAAAAGGCCACTAGGGCAAAGGTGTATTGCATTAAAAACCGCAGACCAAAGGCTAGGGTAATGGCCAGCAGAGCGAGGAGTCCATTCTCCCAGCGGGGCCACCAGGCTGCCTGGGGATAGAGCAACACAAACAGCCCCACCAGGGCCAAGGCAAAGGGCAATCGGGCAAAGCGCTCGGAAATGTGGCTAAAAAAATGCCGCCACACTGGATCCACGGGCTGCAACAGGTAGGGGGACAGCTTGCCTTCCACCACCTCTCGCTCAAATTCCCAAATGACCCAAACCACCGTGAACTGACGCACCAGAAAGACCGCCAAAAAATAGCGCACAAAGTCCGTGGCACTGAGGGCAAACTGGCCACTCTGGGCCGCCTCCGCCCAAAGCCCCATCAAAATTAACGGCAGGGTACCCGATAGCACCCAAAACAGTAGCTCTGCCCGGTACTCCACCATGTAGGCGTAGTACACCGACAGCATCACTCGCGAGAGCTTGAGGGCGTGGATGAGCGGGGAAAACACAGGCTTGGGGGGAGTCCATCTGCCGATACTGTAGGACAGGGGCAAGCCGAGGTCAATCTGGGGCGGCGCTATGCCGACGGTGCGGGGCGGATGGGCCGTCCCTCGGAGCCGCTAAACTGAGAGTAGTATTAAGAAGTGTAACAAGCATGGCAAGCCCTAGGGTGACGAGGGGGACAGAGGTCATGGGACATCCGGTGACGGGTCAGCGTGTGGTGGTGATTGGGGCGGGGATTGGCGGCCTTACCGCAGCGGCCCTGCTCGCTAGGCGGGGCTATGCCGTGCGGGTGTTTGACCAAGCCCTGGTGTCGGGGGGCTGTGCGT
>JALQST010000059.1 GCA_023264315.1 Nodosilinea sp. BSH.14 | reverse complement strand
TAGCAAGAACTATCCTACAAAGATGCGACGACTATGTAAGGTTAGCTGATACTAAAAATAAATATAGCGACTGTAGCCATTGTTTACAATTGCTTTGTTTATTTTTGGGATTAGCTATAGCATCAACTGCCAGAAGCCTTTCAAAAGACGTGGAGCCTGTTGTTTACAGAAGGCTCTTCTATGAGTTCTCAAGCTATTTCAGGTCATTGCAATCGTCCTACCGTAGCTGTGGCCGTTGACGGACAAAATGTTGGTATTCGCAAAAATAGCAATGCCATTTTGAAATTTGCATCAAATCTTGGTGCTGTCTCAATTCAGTGGGTTTATCATAATTGCCGAAGGCTAAAACCTGATTATGAAGCTCGACTTCAAGATCAGGATTGGCAGTTCATTGATGTGGCCGTTTCGACTAAAAATGAGTTAGATCGACGTATGATGACGGCGATTAAAAAACTATGTACTTCCCAGCCGCCTGATATTTTAATCTTGGTCACGAACGACAAAGATTTTTCTCCTTTAGTGGAAGATGTGCAAAAACGAGGTGTCAAAGTTATTGTCATTGGACGACGCTCTGGAATGAGCAAGAAGCTCAAGCGCTGCCTACCCAATGACATCTTCTACATCGAGGATTTGAAGCAAATTCCCTTGGTAAGTTAAATTTTGACTGAGCGAAATTGACTTTACCCTTGATGTATTCTGCGATAGATTAACCAAGGGCAAAGTTATTTGGATAAATTCCTTAGAGAATCATCATGGATCTTCCCAATTTCAAGGACGAAAAACTTTTTCAGAAAGCGCTCACCCATAGTTCCTATGCCAAGGAATATGGAGTGCCGGACAATGAACGTCTGGAATTTTTGGGCGATAGTATCATTGAATTTGTGGTGCGAGATTTATTGTTTATTAAATATCCCACCATGGACGAGGGCGAAATGTCCAAGCGGTCTGATTTGATTGTTGATCAGTCGCAGCTTGCGGCCATTTCAGTCAAATTGGGGTTGCCCAAGCAGCTTCGTCTGGGAAGTGGATCCCAGGCGGAGCGAGAGAATCCCAGTGTTCAATCCGATGCCTTTGAAGCCTTAATTGGAGCCTATTATTTAGATGCTGGCATCATCGCAGTTTGTGAGTATGCCAAGACTATTTTTAGACCCTTGGTGAATCGAGCCCTAGATTTAGCTCCCACCGATCCCGTGAGCGCCCTTCAAGAATATGTACAGGCTAATTTTGGTGGCCAATTGCCTGAATATCGAGAATTGAGTGCGATTGGCCCCGATCATGCCAAGACCTTTGAAATTGCCGTCTATATCAACCAAGAATGCTATGGTACCGGGCAAGGAAACAGCAAAAAAGAAGCTCGTAAACAAGCCGCTTCCAATGCGCTTTATCGACTACAGCCCGACCCCGTCAGCAAGTTACAGGAATATGCCCAAGCCCATTTTGGCCAACTACCGGAATACCGAGATGTCAGCCTTCAGGGTAATCCTCCCCATCAAATCTTTGCCATTGAGGTCTTGATTCAGGGCAAAGGTTACGGCCTTGGCGAAGGTAAAAATAAAAAGGAAGCCCGTAAACAAGCTGCCTTAGCCGCCTTATGCCACTTCAAAATTAAATCGTGATCGTGTGTCTATGGTTGATAGATCAACGGGCAGCGCAAAAGGTGTCGCGGCAATAACAAGTCAGCATTAAACATCGGCCATAATCAAGTCTTGGCTGTTCAATTCTGCCAGTTGATCGAGCAGTTCTAAGGTGGCCGCTGCTTCGTCGGGATCGATGCGGTTGAGAGCAAAGCCGACATGAACTAAAACCCATTCCCCCACGTAGCTTTCGAGGGGATGGTCTTCATCCACAATGCAGGCAATGTTAACAGGACGCCGCACGCCGCTGATATCCACAATGGCGAGTTGATTAACAGGGTCGCTAATGGATTGAATTTGTCCGGGAATACCTAGGCACATCGTTTTTTAGGGTGAACTTTGAACTTTGAATTGAGAACCGAAATCCTAGACCGAATTAAGGTCTATCCAGGTGGTGGCTGGGCCACTTGGGCGGCGGCAATGACGGCTTGGCCGAGGGCGAGTCCGCCATCGTTGGGGGGTACTTGCTGATGGGTAATCACGGTAAGGCCAAGATTTTGCAGGTTTTGTTTAACGTGATTCGTCAGAATTTGATTTTGAAACACGCCGCCGGATAGGGCAATGGTCGTCAATTGATGGCGTTGGGCGAGGTGGTGGGCCAGGGTGGCGAGGGCGTTGGCGAATCCTAAATGAAAACGGGCGGCGATGAGGGCGGGGGGCGTGTTTTGCTGTAAATCCGTGAGCAGGTTCGTCCACATGGGGGCGGGGTTGAGGATGAGGGGTTGTGGTTCTGAGGCGGAATCTAGTCTGTGGGTTTCCTCTGGCAGAGGGCGAGGAGACCTCGCCCCTATGGTCTTGGGGGTGCCCTGAAGGGCAAAGGGATAGGCGGAAGGTTGGGCGGCTTCGAGGTGGTGGGGTTGGATCAGGGCTTCCAACTCGATGGCTCCTTGGCCTTCGTAGGTGGCGGTTTCGCGGCAGAGGCCCACGGCGGCGGCGACGGCATCAAACAGGCGTCCGGCGGAGGATGCCAGGGGCGCATTGAGGTTTTGGGCCAGCATGGACTCTAGTAGGGCCAGGGGTTTGTTTTTAAAGAAGCGCACTAAGTCCAGTTTGGGGAATGCGTTCTGGACGGTTTGCCAATCCCCAAAGGCGGCGATGAGGTGGGCGTAGGTGTTGCGCCAGGGTTGGCGGATGGCCTGGGTGCCGCCCAGCAGGGCCACGGGTTTGAGGTGGGCGAGGCGTTGGTATTGGCGATAGTCGGCCAGCAGGCATTCGCCGCCCCAAAGGGTGCCGTCGTCGCCATAGCCCAGACCATCCAGGGCAATCCCAAGGATGGGGGCGGTGTCCAGCGGCAGGCCATTATCGGCCATGCAGGCGGCAATGTGGGCATGGTGATGCTGCACGGTGGTGAGGGGAAGCCCCTGCCGCTCGGCCCAGTCTTGGCCCAGCTTGGTCGAGAGGTATTCTGGGTGGGCATCCACCACCAGGTAAGCGGGTTCGTACTCAAACAGGTTGAGGTATAGATCGAGCGCTTGCCGATAGCCTTGGTGGGCCGCTGCATTTTCCAATTCGCCCAGGTGTTGGGAGAGAATCGCCTGTCCGGGCCGCAGCAGGCAAAAGGTACTTTTGAGTTCGCCACCCAGGGCCAACACAGGGGAACCATCTTCAAACCCAGCAGGCAACGCAATCGGAGCCGGAGCATAGCCCCTCGCCCGTCGGAGAATCTGGGGCTGGCTGTCTACCACCCGCACCACGGAATCGTCCACTCGGTTCACGATGTCGCGATTGTGCAGCAAAAAGTAGGTGGCAAGGTCGCCCAGTTGTTCCCGCACCGCTTCGTTGGTGATGCATTGCGGTTCATCGGAACGGTTGCCGCTGGTCATCACAATCGGGCGATCTAGCCGCTGCAAAATTAGGTGATGCAGGGGCGTGTAGGGCAGCATGACGCCGAGGGTTTGGAGGTTGGGGGAAAGGGCGGGGGAGAGGGAGGGGGGAGTGGGGAGTCGGGTGAGTAAAACAATGGGGGCGGCGGGGCTTTGGAGGAGGTCGGCTTCTGGGGGGCTGACTTGGCAGTAGGGGGCGATGGCGTCGAGATCCTTCACCATCAGGGCGAAGGGTTTGTGGTAGCGGTGTTTGCGTTCCCGGAGGTTTTGGACGGCGGCATCGTTGGTGGCATCGCAGGCGAGGTGAACGCCGCCCAGTCCTTTGATGGCGACAATTTCGCCGCGCAAAATTAGGGTGGCGACAGCTTCGGCTTCATCCATTAAGGAAAGGGACGGGTTGGAGGGCTTACCGTCGGCGCGTTCTAGCCACACCTTGGGGCCACAGACGGGGCAGGCGGTGGGCTGGGCATGGAAGCGGCGATGGCCCACATCTTGGTATTCCTGGCGGCAGGAGGGGCACATCTCAAACCAGGCCATGCTGGTGCTTTGGCGGTCGTAGGGCAGGTGGCGGATGATGCTAAGCCGGGGGCCGCAGTGGGTGCAGTTGGTGAAGGGGTAGCGAAAATGGCGGCGGCGGGGGTTGAGGATATCTGCCAAACACTGGGGACAGGTGGCGGCATCAGGGGCGATTTCGGTGCAGGCGGGGGTGTGCTGGCTTTCAACGATGGTGAAGTTGGCTTCCGTAATCGCGTCTAAGGGTAAGGGTTGGCGCTGAATACAGGTGATTTTGGCGAGAGGAGGCTTTTCCTTTAGCAAATTGGCCACAAATTGACTGAGCTGAGCCTGGGTACCCGCCAAGTGAATCAATACGCCTTCGCCATCGTTCAGCACATGGCCGCGTAGCCCTAACGCCACCGCCAGCCGATAGACCGTGGGCCGAAAGCCAACGCCTTGAACGGTGCCCGTCACCCGCATGGCCTCGGCCACGGGCTGGGACGACGATGCCAAAGGATGAACGGGGGAAGCCGCCCCCATAGCCTGCTGGCCCGTTGATGAGGGGAGGGAGGACAGGGGGTCTGGGCCGTAGGAAAGGGACATGGCAACCAATGCAGCGCCTAGGGGCATCAACGACCAACGGTGTCTTGGCAGGCAAGAACACCCTATGTATGAGGGTAAAGGGGGCCATGGCTCTTTCGCCAAATCCCTACAGTTTTCTTTAGGTCAGCGGCTGGAGATTAGGATTAGAAGTATGGATCTAGGATGGTGATACGACCGTTACACCACGAATAATCGCTACCTTGGGGCTAATGGCCATGAAACCCAATGACCTGGCGGAGGGCACCACCCTAGAACGCCTAAAACTCATGATTTACCTGGTGCCGATTTTCGGTATCGTGCCAGCGGCCTACAGTTTGTGGCAAAGGCAAGGCAACCGACAAGACCAAGCCATCAGCCGCTTGGTGATCACCCTCGCCCTCACCTGGGTTATGGTCTACGCGCTCCTCAGCACCGGTAGCCACCTTGCACCGGGGCTATCCCTCCGATTTTTAATCAGCAATACCCTGGTGACGACGGGCTATACCCTCACCAACCTCGTGCTGATGATGCGGCTGTTGCAAGGGAAATCCGTTAAGCTGCCTGGGTTTAGCCGACTCAGCCAGCGTCTACCCGGTTCCGGTCACCCAGGCTAGGTCCCCGTCATTCACCATCCCAGGGCCACAACAATCACAAAGCCCACGTTGGATAGCCCGAAGTGCTGCTGAACACGAACACTCGCAGCGTATAACCCAAGGCTCTTTGGTGGCCACTGGGGACGGATCATGCGCCGTTTTTTTGTGTACAGTGACACGCTATTTGTCGTCTACGCTTAAATCCACCCTGTAGGGGGCGGGCATCGGGGGGCAGGGGCGAAAACAACATCCCTATTCTGTCCTAATCAGTCTACGGACTGCAATATCCTTCCACCCCAAGGACGGCTTGGGCGGTCAGGTTTAGGCTGGGAAAGATAGATGACGGAATGGGTTCGTCGCCGCGCAGGAGCTGCCGATCATAGCGCCCCTCTGCGTTCAAAAGGCAGACGGTCAAGGTGGGTTGTTTGGGCCGACCAACGAAGAATTCGCCGCCCAGTCCTTGATAATCGGCAATCCAGTATTCTGGGATGCCCAGCAGGGCGTAGTCTTCGAGCTTGCGGGCATAGTCGTTTTGCCAATTGCTGCTAACTACCTCCGCCACGAATTTAATCGTGCTACCGAGGGTGACGACGGGTTGGCTGGCCCACAGCGGCTCTTGGCACGGGGCGGCACGGTCGAGAACAATCACATCAGGCCGGAACCCGGTTTGGTTAGCCAGGGGTTAAATCATGCCGCGATGGGGGATGAAGTAGTCGACCCCTTGCCGGACAATATCGCAATTAAGCCAGCGGGCAATGGTCGCCGCCACCTGTATCGCCTGCGGCGACGCTGCGCGAACATGGGGGCCAGTGGGTTCCAAGGCAAACAGTTCTCCGTCAATCAGTTCGTAGCGGCTGTCATCACCATAGCGAGCCAGGAAATCCTCAAAGCTCAGGACTGCGGATGAGATTGGGAAATCGCTTGCAAGTGCCATGCTTGCTCGAACCGCCCTGGGGGATGGAATAGGCCAAGATTAGCTGTGCCCAGTCTAGCGTGATTGCCCTTAACCCAAGGTTTAGATTCGGGGGCTACAATGCAGCGAATGAGGTTGCAGTGAGCAAACGATGGCGAAGACAAAAGCGAAGGGGAATGGCGTGGAGTCTGAGGAAACTTCTGGGGAAACGTCTGTCGCAACAGTGAACGTAGCCGATCCCCAGTACTACATCAACCGTGAACTAAGCTGGCTGGATTTTAACGATCGGGTACTCTACGAAGCCCTTGACCCGCGCACACCCCTGATCGAGCGGCTGAAGTTCCTTGCCATCTTCAGTTCCAACCTCGATGAGTTTTTCATGGTGCGGATCTCCGGTGTGATGGAGCAGGCCGATGCGGACGTGCATCCCAGAACCCCCGATGGCCTTTCGCCCAAGAAGCAACTGGTAGCCATGCGGGCACATTTATTAGAAAAAATCGCCCTCCAGCACCGCACCTTTGAACAGGAACTGCGTCCCGCCCTCACTGAGCACGGGGTGTATTTACTGAACTACGCCGATCTCGGCACGGATCAGCAACAATTCCTGCGGGAATACTTTGAAAATCGCATCTTTCCGGTGCTGACTCCCCTCAGCGTCGATCCGGCCCACCCCTTTCCGCGCATGTCCAATCTGAGCCTAAACCTGGCGGTGCGGGTGGTAAATCCCGAAAATGGGAACGAGCGCTTTGCTCGGGTGAAGGTACCGAGCAACCTGCCTCGATTTGTGGGAATGCCGGAAGCCCTTTGTCACTATCAAGGGAAGGAATGTGTATGGGTTGGCGTCCCTCTCGAACAGATTATTTCTGAGAATCTAGACGCCCTATTCCCCGGCATGACCATCGCCGGACACCACACCTTTCGGATTACCCGCGATGCTGATTTTCCAGTCTTAGAAGAAGAAGCTGATGACCTCCTAATTGCCATCGAACAGGAAATTAGCAAACGGCGACTAGAGGGGTTTATTTGTCGCCTAGAAATTGAGAATAAGATGCCCGAAGATCTGCGTCAGGGGCTAATGCGAGAGCTTGAGGTCAGCGATGATCGGGTCTATGACATTGACGGGATATTGAGCCTCAAGGATCTCTTCTTCTTTGCGTCGCTACCCTTGCCGGAATTGAAGGAAACCCCCTGGGCAGCCCTCACACCGCCCCGCCTCAAACCGGTGATTGAGGTCGAAGAGGATGGTTATGCCGAGCAAGCCCCCAATATTTTTGCGGCCATTCGCCAGGGCGATATTTTGGTGCATCACCCCTACGAATCCTTTAAGGCTTCGGTACAGGAATTTATTACCCAAGCCGCGAATGATCCCAAAGTGTTGGCCATCAAGATCACCCTCTATCGCACCTCTGGGGATTCCCCGATTGTGAAGGCCTTGATTAATGCCGCTGCCAATCGAAAACAGGTGGTTGCCCTGGTAGAACTCAAAGCCCGCTTTGATGAGGCGAATAATATCGTCTGGGCCAAGCGCCTAGAGGATGCTGGCGTCCATGTGGTCTATGGTGTTGTAGGACTCAAAACCCACACCAAAACCACCCTAGTGGTGCGAGAAGAAGGCGATGAAATTCGTCGCTATGTTCACATTGGTACCGGCAATTACAACCCCAAAACCTCCAGCCTGTATACCGATTTAAGCCTGTTTAGTGGTCGGGAAGAACTGGGGGCCGATTTGAGCGATCTCTTTAATTTCCTGACGGGTTATTCTCGTCAGCAGGCCTATCGTAAATTACTGGTGGCCCCGCTCACCCTTCGGGATCGGATGGAGGGGCTGATTCGGCGAGAGATTGACCTAGCCCGCAGCGGCAAGCCCGGAAAAATGATTGCCAAGATGAATTCCCTCGTGGACGGCAAGCTCATCAAGCTACTCTATGAAGCCTCCCAAGCAGGGGTAGAGATTGATCTGATCATTCGCGGCATTTGTTGTCTGCGTCCCGGCATTCCTGGGGTAAGTGAGAACATTCGCGTGATCAGCGTCATCGGGCGCTTTTTGGAACATTCACGGATTTTCTATTTTTATAATGACGGCCAGCCGGAATACTACATTGGCAGCGCCGACTGGATGACCCGAAATTTAGATCGCCGGGTGGAGGCCATTACCCCCGTGGAAGACCCGATCTTGATGACCGAACTGCACAACATTCTAAACATCTCCCTGGCCGACAATCGCCAAGCTTGGGACATGGTGGCCGACGGCACCTTTACCCAACGCTGCCCCGCCGAAGGTGAGGATGAACGCGGCACCCACAACACCCTTATGGCCTTGGCCCTGAAGCGCGATCGCGCCCGTTAAGCGCCTAGGTCAGAGGATCCAATCGCCCATTATCCCTGGAAATATCGGCGATTCCCCACATACCCCCATGGGTTTGCTTTGCCGAAGACACGACGGGGTAACTATCCGGCTATGCTAGATAAGCTTTGCGTAAAATTCCCCTTGTCGTCCCCTCCTATTCCAAGAAGGGGGCGGGGGGTTTTACAATAGTTCACACTAGGCGTTGTTACCGCAGCCTCACCCAAGACTCGTCGTCATGCTCGCGTGATAGAGAACCCTCTTGTACATGGCTACCAGGGCAACCCAGAACCCGTCTGAGTCACCCTTGTTAAGTGGTCGCCAGCGGCCTGTCGCACAGAATCCGGAGAAGCAGTTGTTATGCCCACGAAAGATCTCACCCGTTACCGAAATATTGGTATTTTCGCCCACGTAGACGCGGGGAAAACCACCACCACCGAACGTATCCTGGCCCTGACCGGGAAAATCCACAAAATCGGTGAAGTGCACGACGGTGCCGCCACCACCGACTTCATGGAGCAGGAGCAGGAACGGGGGATCACCATTCAGTCGGCAGCCACCACCTGCTTCTGGAAAGAGCACCAGTTCAACGTCATCGACACCCCTGGGCACGTAGACTTCACGATTGAAGTGTACCGCTCCCTCAAGGTGCTGGACGGCGGCATCGGCGTGTTCTGTGGCTCCGGCGGTGTGGAACCCCAGTCGGAAACCAACTGGCGCTACGCCAATGACTCCAAGGTGGCGCGGATCATCTACGTCAACAAGCTTGACCGGATTGGGGCCAACTTCTTCAAAGTGGTAGAGCAGGTCAAAAACGTGCTGGCTGCCCAGCCCCTGGTGATGGTGCTGCCCATCGGCACCGAAAACGACTTTGTGGGCGTGGTCGATCTGCTCACCCGCAAGGCGTGGATCTGGGACGATTCTGGCAAGCCTGAGAACTACGAAATCACCGATGTGCCCGCCGACATGGTGGATCAGGTGGAAGAGTACCGGGAACAACTGGTGGAGCTGGCCGTTGAGCAGGACGAAGCCGCCATCGAAAAGTACCTCGAAGGCGAAGAACTCTCCATTGACGAGCTGAAAGCCTGCATCCGTAAGGGCACCCGCGAACTGGCCTTCTTCCCCACCTACTGCGGCTCTTCCTTTAAAAACAAGGGCGTGCAACTGGTGCTGGATGCGGTGGTAGACTACCTGCCCAGCCCCACGGAAGTGCCCCCCCAACCCGAAATTGACCTGGAAGGCAACCCCACGGGCGGTTATGCCTACGTGGATCCGGAGAAACCCCTCCGTGCCCTGGCTTTCAAGATCATGGACGACCGCTTCGGTGCCCTCACCTTTACCCGAATCTACTCTGGCCAACTGAAAAAAGGCGATACCATCCTCGACACCGCCACGGGCAAAACCGAGCGGATTAGCCGGATTGTGGAAATGCACGCCAACGACCGGGAGGAAATTGAATCTGCCCAAGCCGGAGACATCGTGGCCTTAATCGGCATGAAGAACGTGCAAACCGGGCACACCCTCGCCGATCCCAAACAGCCCGCCACCCTGGAACCGATGGTCTTCCCCGACCCGGTGATCTCCATCGCCGTGGCCCCCAAGAAGAAAGGCGACAACGAGAAAATGGGCCTCGCCCTCAGCAAGATGGTCCAGGAGGATCCCTCCTTCCAGGTGGAAACCGACGAAGAGAGCGGCGAAGTCATCCTCAAGGGGATGGGCGAACTGCACTTGGATATTAAGGTGGACATCCTCAAGCGCACCCACGGTGTGGAAGTGGAAGTGGGCAAACCCCAGGTGGCCTACCGCGAGTCCATCACCAAGGTGCTGAACGACGGCTACGTTCACAAGAAGCAGTCTGGGGGTTCTGGTCAGTACGCCAAGATCGACTACATCGTCGAGCCCGGTGAACCCGGTACGGGCTTTGTGTTCGAGTCCAAGGTGACGGGCGGCAACGTCCCCCGCGAATTCTGGCCTGCGGTGCAAAAGGGCTTTGAAACCAGCATCGACAAAGGGCCGCTGGCGGGCTACCCCGTGGTAGACCTCAAAGTCACCCTCACCGATGGCGGCTTCCACCCCGTAGACTCCTCGGCCATCGCCTTTGAAATTGCGGCCAAAGCGGCCTACCGTCAGTCCCTACCCAAGGCTGGCCCCCAACTGCTGGAACCCGTGATGAAGGTGGACGTGTTCACTCCCGAAGACTACATGGGCGACGTGATCGGCGACCTCAACCGTCGGCGCGGCATGATCAAGTCTCAAGATCCTACCCTCACCGGGGTGCGGGTGAAGGCGGATGTGCCCCTGAGCGAAATGTTCGGCTACATCGGCGACCTGCGGACGATGACCTCCGGGCGCGGCCAGTTCTCCATGGAGTTCTCCCACTACGCCCCCTGCCCCAGCAACGTCGCAGAGACGGTGATCAAGGAAGCCAAGGAACGCCAAGCGGCCTCCTAATTCCATAAACCTAACGGCTGGGAGAAACCCCCAGCCGTTCTTCTCCGGAATTCACGCCCTGGTCACTCGCTGGCTAGGGCGTTTCGTTATGGAAGAATGGCACCAAAGGGCTGCTGTACCCGTTTGAGAAGGTCGTAGAAGGGTTGCCAGTTGTCCTCTAGGGTGATCGGTTCCCAAACGGCTTCAATTTCGGGCCGCAGCAGCACGGTTTCGGGGTTGGTTGTCCGTAGGGTGGGCTGAATGTTGGCTAGGGCGGATTCCGGTAGGGATTGTAGCGCTTGGTGGTACCACTGCCGCCAAAGCTGGAGCCGTTCTGCGGCGGCGGGGTCGGAGGCTTCTAGGGTGGTGGCAAAGATTTGCTCTGGCTCCGCCCGCCACTGGGGCGAAAACTGCTGGGTCAACCCCAGGAAAAACTCGTGGTAGC
>JALQST010000599.1:394-630 GCA_023264315.1 Nodosilinea sp. BSH.14 | reverse complement strand
AGAAAGCCCCCACCGACGACCCGCAGATCCAGGCGCTGCGTTCGCTGATCGCCCGCGTGAAGGGCGAATACGAAGCCGTGACCGGCGAGGAGGAGGCCCAGGTGCGCGAAGCCGGTGGCCTGCACGTGATCGGCACCGAGCGCCACGAATCCCGCCGGGTGGACAACCAGCTGCGCGGCCGCGCCGGCCGCCAGGGCGACCCCGGCTCCACCCGCTTCTTCCTGTCGTTGGAAGAC
>JALQST010000599.1:0-384 GCA_023264315.1 Nodosilinea sp. BSH.14 | reverse complement strand
CCTGATGAATGCCTTCCGCGTGGAGGAAGACATGCCGATCGAATCCGGCATGCTCACCCGCTCGCTCGAGGGTGCCCAGAAGAAGGTGGAGACGTACTACTACGACATCCGCAAGCAGGTGTTCGAGTACGACGAGGTGATGAACAACCAGCGCAAGGCCGTGTATGCCGAGCGCCGGCGCGTGCTCGAGGGCCGCGAACTGAAGCAGCAGGTGGTGGGCTACGGCGAGCGCACGATGGACGACATCGTGGAGGCCTACGTGAACCCCGATCTGCCGCCCGAGGAGTGGGATCTCGACCGCCTCGTGAGCAAGGTGCAGGAGTTCGTGTATCTCTTGCAGGACCTCAAGCCCGAGCAGCTGCGCGGCCTTTCTGTTGAGGAGCT
>JALQST010000598.1 GCA_023264315.1 Nodosilinea sp. BSH.14 | reverse complement strand
CCAGGCCCAGGGCAGCACCACCAGCGCCAGCAGCAGCCCCAGCAGGGCACCGGCCAGGGCCTCCCGGCCCACGGCCTTGCCCAGGCCCAGCTGGTGAATGCGCTGGGTGCTGAGCCCCCGGATCACCACCGTGGAACTCTGGGCGCCCACATTGCCGCCGGTGCCGATCAGCAGTGGAATGAAGGCCGCCAGCAGCACCAGCCGCTCCAGCACCGCCTCCTGGCTGGCGATCACCGCCGAGGTGCCGGAATTGGCCACCAGCAGCACCAGCAGCCACACCACCCGGCGGCGGGCGATGGCCAACAGATTGCTGCGGAAGTAGTCGTCCTCATCGCCGGCCTGCACCGCACCGGCGGCATAGAGGTCGCGGGTGGCCTCCTGCTGGATCACATCGATCACGTCGTCCACCGTCACGATCCCCACCAGCCGCTGCTCCCGGTCCACCACCGGAATCGCCAGGAAGTCGTAGCGCTGGATCGCCCGGGCCACCTCCTCCTGGTCGGTGTCGGTGCTCACGCTGATCACCTCCCGCGTCATCACATCACCGATGCGCGCCTCCGGCTCGGCCACCACCAGATCCCGCAGCGAGAGCATGCCGGTGAGCTTGCGCGAACCATCGGTCACGTAGAGG
>JALQST010000597.1 GCA_023264315.1 Nodosilinea sp. BSH.14 | reverse complement strand
GACGACCGGCAGCAGCGCAAGCGTTCCGGTGTGGGGCTCACGATCGTGGAGCGCTGCTGCCAGCTGCATGGCGGCCGCCTGGTGCTGACGCGCTCAGCCCTGGGCGGCCTGCAGGCGGAGCTTCGCCTGCCCCGCAGCTGATCAGCGGGTGGCGGTGGCCAGAGCGCGCCGGCCTTCCACCGGAGCATGCAGGGCCTCCTCCAGAGGCGCCACGCCGTAGTCGCGCTCCAGCAGATCCATCACGGTGCGGCCGAAATCAGCCGGGTTGCGCTCGAAGGCCTCCAGGCAGATGCGGCCGAAGGTGCTGCCCATCGGCTCGGGATTCCAGAGCAGCTGGCGGGCCGTCCAGGGCAGCATGCTCATCGGGTTGTAGCCGGGCTTGATCAGTCCCTGATCGAAGCCGTACTGCTCCAGGTGGGTGTGGGGTTGCAGGCCGATGAAGAAGATCGCCGGCTCCACCTTGTCGGCTCCGAAGATGCGCTCCAGCTCGCGGTGATAGGCCACGGTCTGGCGGATCGTCTCCGGGCGCTCGTCGATCACGTTGAACGAGTAGTTCACCGACACGTGCTCACGGAAGCCCGCCCGCGCCAGCAGGCGGCAGTTCTCCAGCACGGTGCGCAGGTTGTAGCCCAT
>JALQST010000596.1:305-635 GCA_023264315.1 Nodosilinea sp. BSH.14 | reverse complement strand
AAAAAATGTATTATCTAGTTTTGAATTAAAAAAAGAACTCAACCCAAAAATGTGGGTAAAAGGGGGTGAAAAGATAAATCCAACAGTAAGAAGAAACTTATTGGAAATAGCATATCAATTTATTGACTCATTTGGGTTGGATGTTGTTGTTGATGATATAATTGTGACAGGTTCTATCGCTAATTATAATTGGTCAAAATATTCTGATGTTGATTTACACATTCTAATTGATTACAGACAATTCAAACAAGAAATGATGGATTTGTATGTTGATTTTTTTGATTTAAAGAAAGTTGTTTTTAATCAAAAGAGACAAATAACAATGTTTGG
>JALQST010000596.1:0-295 GCA_023264315.1 Nodosilinea sp. BSH.14 | reverse complement strand
TTATGATGTTGAATTATATGTTGAGGATAGTAATAAACAAGGTGTTAGTAGTGGGATTTATTCTATTATGAGAGATGAGTGGGTGGTTAAACCTAAAAAAGATTCTTTTGGGAAGGCGAATATGAAAGAGGTTAAACAAAAGGCCGAACAATGGATGAGAATTATAAATGGTGTTTTAGATAACATTGAAAATGAATCCCCAAACGAAATTAAAAATATAATAAAGAAGTACAAAGACAAATTAAAAAAATATAGGGTTAGTGGATTAGAGAAAGGGGGTGAAATGGGTGTTGAA
>JALQST010000595.1 GCA_023264315.1 Nodosilinea sp. BSH.14 | reverse complement strand
GTCGCGTCCCGCGCGAGTACATCCCGTCGGTCGACGCCGGTGGCCAGCAGGCCATGGAGTTCGGCGTCCTCGCCGGCTACCCGATGGTGGACGTCAAGTTCACCCTCGAGGACGGCGCCTACCACGACGTCGACTCGAGCGAGCTGGCGTTCAAGCTGGCCGGCAACATGGCCTTCAAGGAGGCCGCCCGCAAGGCCGGCCCGGTCCTGCTCGAGCCCATGTTCGCCGTCGAGGTCACGACCCCCGAGGACTACATGGGCGACGTGATCGGCGACCTCAACTCTCGCCGCGGTCAGGTCCAGGCCATGGAGGAGGGCTTCGGCGGTGCCAAGCTCGTCAAGGCGCTGGTCCCGCTCTCGGAGATGTTCGGCTACGTGGGCGACCTGAGGTCCAAGACCTCCGGCCGCGCGTCGTACTCGATGCAGTTCGACTCCTACGCCGAGGTCCCCAAGGCCGTGGCCGAGGAGATCATCAAGAAGGCCCGCGGCGAGTAAGCCTCCCGGCTCTCGGCAAAGACCATCACATAGGGTGGCCTGAGGTTCTCCCCAGCGGGGCCCGACGGCGTTCAGACATCAGCAACAACAACAGGAGGAGCCCCAGTGGCTAAGGCGAAGTTCGAGCGGACCAAGCCGCACA
>JALQST010000594.1 GCA_023264315.1 Nodosilinea sp. BSH.14 | reverse complement strand
GCAATACGCTAAACTTGACAACCTTACAAGCATACGCCAAAACCTAGCCGTTGAGCAACGCTCCGCGCCGACTTCTGGATCGCTAAATCAGACATGAAAATGGTAAGGCTAGGGCAACAGGGCGCGAGCCGCTGGATAATATTGCACCCAAGCTAGAACGTCGGGTTGGCGCTGCCAGTCGCTACGGCTGACGGCCACGGCCAAGACGGGCATGGAGAGCCCCTGGCTTTCGCCAATAATGGTGACAATGACATCGGTCATGAGGAGATCGCTGTCAAAGCTGCGCTGTACCCCGGCCCGGGCAATGATTTCTGATCGGCGCAGGAAGGTGTCAAAGCTTTCGTTTTGATCTCGGACGAGAAAGAGGTTAAGCCGAGAGGTATAAGCTTCGGCGGCGGGAGGGGCCACGGCCAACGGCACACCCGCTAGCCCCAGGCTCAAGGTCAGGGCTAGGGCTAGCTGTAGGCATCCTCGCCGCCATGACCCCGTGGATGCGGCACGCCGACGCGGAATACGATAGCGAGCCATGACACCTTCCTCCGAAACAGTTGCAGAACTCACTGGCGGGTTGACATCCTCCCCGGCCTAAAGGCGCGGGGATTCCCAGAATCACTTCTGAGCTTTTCTGTTTCGTTGCA
>JALQST010000593.1:357-642 GCA_023264315.1 Nodosilinea sp. BSH.14 | reverse complement strand
CAAATGCCCCTTTACACCTGTGAAGCCGTCGTTTCTGAAGCCTGCTTCCTACTTCAGATGGTTTATGGAGCTCAGCAGGCTCTTCTAGCATGGCTCGATCAAGGGCTACTGATGATTGATTTTCAGCTGAGCGCCGAGGTGGCGGCTGTTCGGGCGCTCATGGAGCGATACGAATCTGTACCGATGTCTTTGGCTGATGCCTGTTTGGTCAGAATGGTTGAGCTACGCCCTAATAGCACGGTGCTTAAGCTGATGTGCATCTAAATTGCATGTTGACTTTCTCCA
>JALQST010000593.1:0-347 GCA_023264315.1 Nodosilinea sp. BSH.14 | reverse complement strand
AAAAGGCTTTTACGGAGATCTGGCTAGTGTATTTTAGATGACTAACAGCTTATCCTAGATACTGATTTTATGGTTTATCGCATCAATCGCAATCAACCCATTCCGGCAATCCTGCCGAAGGAGCGCAATTGAGAGAAACGTTGACATTGGCTAAGACCCACATTGCCCACACCGCCCTAGCCCTGTACTACGATCAGATCATCGCCATCCCAACCTCCCATGACAACGGTTCCAGTCCCAACCACTCAGCCCCATCTGGCCAGTAACCTAAAGCAGGTTGCCCTCCAGCCCGAACAACTGGTGCAGTTTTGCAAACAGCATCCCATCCAGCGGCTATCGTTATTTGG
>JALQST010000592.1 GCA_023264315.1 Nodosilinea sp. BSH.14 | reverse complement strand
GTCGGCCTCTCGCCAGGTTGTCGGGTGATTCAGCTTAAAACACTCGCCATGGACTCGGGGCCGTCCATGACCTGAATAGGGAGGTGGTGCTCCCCAGAGATTGCGGTTAGGGCGCAGGCGCATCAGCTTGTCAGCCTGGATGTCCGCTGTTTTCAGCACAAAGCTGGCACAGCCATATTCGCTATCCCATAGGCTCAACGGTCGATGGGGCAAGTGCTGGCACACGGGTCTGAGTTGAAAGACGGCTAAGCTAATCGGGCTCTCCCAACGGGTGATCCGCTCATGGCGTAAGGGCAATGCCCAACTGCCCTCGGTTTCAGGAATCCAGGCCAGGGTGCTATACCCTTGACCCAGGCTCACCGGCCCCAGACTGCCGCCGCCATTGGCCTGATGCTCATGGGTGCGTTCCCGTAATCGCTTAGCCTCCGGACGGGGCCATCCGGTATGGTCGCCCGCTAGGACATTCGAACCATGGTTTGGAATTGGCTCAAGATAGAGTCGCATCAACCGTTGCCGTTGCCGGCGACTGTCTTCTAGAGCCTCATACGCACTCGACCACTGCCGTCGAAACAGCGGCGACGGCGAGAGTTCCGCAAAGCTATAGACATGACGGGTGGTCAGCACCGCATCGATGAGTTCAAA
>JALQST010000591.1 GCA_023264315.1 Nodosilinea sp. BSH.14 | reverse complement strand
TGGGCAACGGCGGCCTGGGCCGGCTGGCGGCCTGTTTCCTGGAATCGCTGGCCTCGCTCGAGATCCCGGCCACCGGCTACGGCATCCGCTACGAGTTCGGCATCTTCGACCAGCTGATCCGCGACGGCTGGCAGGTGGAGATCACCGACAAGTGGCTCAAGGGCGGTTGGCCCTGGGAGATCCCCCACCCCGACCAGGCCTGCTTCGTGGGCTTCGGCGGCCACACCGAGAGCTACCGCGATGAGCACGGCAACTACCGGGTGCGCTGGATCCCCGCCGAGCACGCCATCGGCGTCCCCCACGACGTGCCGGTGCTGGGCTATCGGGTCAACACCTGCGACCGGCTGCGCCTCTGGCGGGCGGAGGCCTGCGAATCCTTCGACTTCCAGACCTTCAACAGCGGCGATTTCTACGGCGCCGTGGAAGAGAAGGTGGGTTCGGAAACCCTCTCCAAGGTGCTCTATCCCAACGACGGCACCGATGCGGGACGGCGCCTGCGCCTGATGCAGCAGCACTTCTTCGTCAGCTGCTCGCTGCAGGACATGATCCGCAGCCTCGATGCCCGTGGCATTCCCGTCCAGGAGTTCCCCGACCACTGGGCCATCCAGCTCAACGACACCCACCCGTCGATCGCCGTCGCCGAGCTGATGC
>JALQST010000590.1:251-654 GCA_023264315.1 Nodosilinea sp. BSH.14 | reverse complement strand
CCAGCAAGGTTGCCTGTTCGTTCTGAGGGGGAACATCCACCGGGGTGGTTGCCGCAACGGGGGAGGGAGATAAAACCATCGCACTAATAAAGCGTACGCCAAGAATGAGAATGATTCTCATTCTTGCATATCTTAACCTGCCTTGCCGGGAATTGCGATCCGTTGATTGAGAAAATTCCGTTCCGCCAAAAACCTTGGCCCCAAAAAATAGGGGAAAAAATAGATGGGGCGGCATCTAACAACCGTCCCATCCCCATTTGGCCACTGATCAGGAGTCTCGAACGCTAACCAAACCCCTGCCCTGCCAAGGTTCTGGCCCAGAGCACGACCTCTCCCCCACAGCCGCCTGCCCCCAGATAGTGGCCCTGGGGCGACCAGGCTAGGTTTGAGAAGCCCGCCGCCG
>JALQST010000590.1:0-241 GCA_023264315.1 Nodosilinea sp. BSH.14 | reverse complement strand
GCACCCTCTAGGATTTGGGCAATCTGGGCGGCCTTGTGCCACAGACACACCCAGCCATCTTCCGAGGCGGAGGCCAACAGTCTAGACCGGGGCTGGAAGGCGAGGGCCGTTACCGTTGCCCTGTGCAGATCCAAAACCTGGGATGTCCAGCCCTGGTCGTCGCTGGGAGCTTTGGTCCACACCACCACGCCCTCGGCACTGCTAGAGGCCAACAGCGGGGTCTTGTCCCGGGCCGTAGACC
>JALQST010000058.1 GCA_023264315.1 Nodosilinea sp. BSH.14 | reverse complement strand
ATGGCGGCAGTGGTAGCCATCCCTGTATGGACAATGCCGAGGGTGCGTAGGGGATCCATCAACGGGTCAATGGCAATAAAGAGCACTAACACCGCTTCGAGAGGGAGGCGCAACGGATCAAGGACTAACCCCAGCATGGTCAAGGTCAAAATCCCGGTGACGCCAGAGGTCGCCATGCCCGCCAAAATGGCTCCAACGAGAATAATCAGTAGGGTGGCGAGGCCAATTTCCTTTTGATAGAGCTGGGCCACAAACAGAGCCGCCGCCCCGAAGTAGGCCACCGATCCAAAGCGACAGAGGGTAATGCTCAGGGGGGTGACTAAGTCCGTGGTTTGGCGGTCAAAGCCCAAGTCTTCGCTGAGGCTGCTGATGGCCGCAGGCAGGCAGGCCAGACTACTGGAGGTTGCCAGGGCCAGGATAGTCGGATCCTTCATTGTGCTCAATACGTGCCCTAGGGACTGACCGGAGCGCCGCCAGATGACGATGGTGCCCAACCCATACATCACGAGGGAAATGACCAGCATCACCACCACAAACCCCACCATAGACACCAAGACCTCAACACCAATTTCGGAGAGTTGGTAGGCGAGTAGGCTAAACAGACCAATGGGAAGCAGATAGGTCAGCCAGTAGATCACCTGGTTAAAGCTACGGTAAACGCTGTCCAAAATATCAAAGAGGGCGTTGACGCTGGGGGTACGAATGAGGCCGAGGGAGACGCCAAAGATAATGGCAAACAGCAAGACCTGAAGGGTTTGGCCCTCAGCAAGGGCCAAGAAAATGTTCTCGGGCACAATGTCCACCACCAAATCGCCGATGGTATTACCTGCTTCCACTTCCAGAGGCCCATTCAGGGCAATTTCTAGGTCGATCCCTGACTGATTCACCAACACCCCTAGGGTTTCCAGGGTGCTCGTCGTCAGGTTGCGGCCCGGGCCAGCCACGGCGGCAATGGAGGTGGCGATGCCGCTCACAATGAGCAACGCTAGGGGAAAGATCAGCAAAATTCGGCGAACATAGCGCTGGGCATCGTGGCTGCGCATCAGCCGCCCAATGCTGTTGGAGATGGCTGACAGCAGAATCGGCAGCACACACATCTTCAGCAAGCCCAAATAGAGGCTACCGAGGGGCTGGAGTTGCCGTGCCACCTCAGGATGGAAGCGGCCAATGTAGGCTCCTAGCACAACGCTCACGACGATGGCCCAAGGGCTAAGCAGCCACTTGAGGGAGATTCGAGGAAACGACTTAGAGTTCAGCACGGGGGGCATGGGGATGCAACAACGGGATTAGACATCACGGTCACGTAGGCGACGGTCACATAGGCGACAGCGGGCTATGCCCAGAGCTTAGGAGCCCGCTGGCTCCGACCAGTAGTCCGCGTAGTCCTCCAGCACGGTATCCACGGTATAGGTTCGCCCTTGGGTTTCGAGGTAAAGATCCACCCAGGACAGCAGATGGGTGCTGTCCCACGGTAGCACCATGGCCAAATAATCCTGGGCATCCGTCAGAGCAACGGTTTGCAGGTTCAAGGAGGCATCGGGTTGCACCAGCATCACCTTCTTAACTTCGAGTTCATCGCGATAGGCTGCGAGGACATCACCCCGGCTGACGGCCTGAACCGCCTCTTCCCAGGTAGGCATCTCAACCACCGTGGCCTGGGGAAACTTTTGGCGCAAAAAGCCGACGTAGGAAGAATTTTGGATTACGCCCACCGGCCCTGCCAGGGTGCGAATTGCCTCCGTCGTGCGGCGGTTCTGGCTCTGTTGAGCTAATTGCAAACGGTTGACGAGGAGTCCCTGGCGCATACTCAGGTAGGGCCGGGAAAACCTGACGCGCTGCCCCCGGATGAGGGTGCGGCTAATTTTAGAGATGGCAAGGTCGGCCTCCATGTGATAGACCTGATCCACCACCTG
Source organism: Nodosilinea sp. BSH.14 (assembly GCA_023264315.1). GTDB lineage: Bacteria > Cyanobacteriota > Cyanobacteriia > Phormidesmidales > Phormidesmidaceae > Nodosilinea. Next base: position 9,383 of record JALQST010000058.1, on the reverse strand, counting down.
ATCAAAGGTTTCAGCGGAACGATTGATCTCTAGATCCACCTCCAACTGCTGGGCCAGAGCCTTGGCCAGTTCGATATCCAGGCCGCTCAGACGACCGTCGGCCTGGGTCATGAAGAAGGGAGGATTGTCTACCCCCAGCACCGCCACCACGAGTTTGCCCCGGTCACGAATCCGTTGAAGATCCGGGGGAGGGGTGCCGCATTCCTGGGTAACGGTTGATCGGGTGGTTCGACTGCTGGTTGCGGTTGAACGGGTATTGCTACTCGGCGTAGACCGGGTGGCACTGCTAGCGGCAGATCGACTGGATCCCCCCCCAAAATCCGCGTCTTGGCACGGACGTTCGCTGTCGGTCACGGTGGTTATGCGGAAACCGGTAGTAGAACTGTTGGCCGCCGCCCAGGCAGGGGCCGGTAGCAGGGGCAGCAGGAGGGCAAGCCATAGCCCCAACATGCAACCAAGGTTTACGATGCGAGGACGGTAGGGGGCAAACGTAAGCACAACAAAGTACCTCTATGCTTCGAGTAAGGATGAGACAGTGCGAATACCAAAGGCCAAATCTAGGGTGGTGTCCGCCACCGCTTCTAGGGGATCAACCCAGGGCACCGGCAGCGGCCCAAGTTTGTCTAGCGCCACCGAGAGTTCGGTGCAGCCCGCCACAACGACCTCCGCGCCCTCATTGGCCAGCCACTGAACGGCTTCAGCTAAGGCGGTGAGTGCTTGGTAGGATAACCGGGTACCGGTGGCCTTAATCCCCCACTCTGGGTGATAAATCGACTGCATCACCTGCTTTTGAATGGGAGAGTCAATGCTGGGAGAAATCTCTTGGAGACGCGCCGCCACTAGGCTCCGGTGAAAGAGACGATGCTGAAGCGTGCCATCGGTGGTCAGGAGCCCAATGCGGTGTATGCCAGGGTAACGCTGGCGGATGAATTGGCTGGTGCAAGTCATCAAGGAAATCCAGGGGATATCGATTTGGGCCTGCACTCGGTCATAGAACGCATGGGCCGTATGGCAGGGCACCACAAGAAAATCGGCTCCGCCCCGGGCCAGGATCTGACCGTAGTTCACCAGCCAAGGCGTGCAGTCTGGGGCTTTGCCCTGGAGGCTGCGGGTACGATCAGGAAGGTTACTGCCATTAACGAGAATCCAGGTGGGGTGATCTTGATCGCAGCGAGCACCCCGCTTCGCATTTTGGTCAATCAGACGTTGCTCAAACTGGATATGGGCCAACGGGCCAAGGCCTCCTAAAATTCCCGGGATAGACTGCTGCCGCCGACCTAAGGAAGCAAGGGAAGCCATCTCGGATACCTATGGTTATCGCCATAAAAGCAGGAAGAATCAGAGGAAAAGGCATCAGTATTAGATTACCAGAAGCCAGAAATTAACAATGACGTTTGACGTATTGAAAGTTTGACGTATTGAAATCTATTGGGCTGATGTAAGATTCAGCCCTAGAAACCCCAGTCCGGATAGTTTAGGGAGAAAAACGCCCCGGCTTCCGGCCTCCATATTTCCCCCTGGCACCCCTGACTACCCCACCCGTGAACGAGACGCCTTGACGATCACCGTAAGCTGCGTCACCAGGCACCGTATCTGGTCACTAGGCAGGCTACCCCTAGATTTAGCGTTGCTTTGGCTCCTATGTCAGAAAAAGCACACTATTTCCCGTGGCGATGCCCTTCGCTACAAAGAGCGATCTTCGCTATCATGAATCACTGGTTAATCATCCTTGCGCGAAAGGCTACCCCATGGTTCAAGACATCCCCCGTACCCGGCAGCAGGGGCCATTCCCCGATGCCGCTCCTGCTGCGTTTCCGGTGTTCTACCGCACCTACAGTCGCCGAGGCGAGGTGGTGCCCGGTCAACGGGAAACCTGGGATCAGGTCTGTGACCGCACCCTGGAGGGGCTGAAGGAACTGGGCAACCTCACCGATGAGGAAATGGAACTACTGAACCGAATGCAGCGCCAGGTGAAGGCTCTGCCCTCCGGTCGTTGGCTGTGGGTGGGCGGCACCGCTTGGAGCAAGCAGCCTGAGAATTTTTCGGGAGCCTACAACTGCACCAGCACCAACGTCGTAGACTGGCGCGCCTTTGGCCTGATGATGGACTTGGCCATGATGGGCTGCGGCACCGGGGCGATTCTAGAACCCAAGTACATCAACCAAATTCCCGCCATCCGTAACCGCCTCAACGTCACCATGGCAGGCGAGATTGGCACCACCCCCGCCGCCGACCGTCGCGAAATCACCGAAGTTGCCATCGACGGCAACCAGGTCAACATCCGAGTAGGCGATAGCCGCCAGGGCTGGGTGCAGTCTTACCAAACCCTGCTAGAACTGTCCACCGATGAGCGCTTCACCGACACCGTCGAAGTCACCATCGACCTCAGCGATGTGCGCCCCGCTGGCGAAAAACTCAAGGGCTTCGGCGGCGTCGCCAACCCCATCCGCCTGTCTTTGCTCTACGACCGCTGCGCCAATATCCTCAACAAAGCCCTCGGTCGCCAGCTCAACTCCGTCGAGTGCTGTTTGCTGATTGATGAAGCCGCCGCCTGTGTGGTGGCTGGGAATATCCGCCGCTGTCTACCCGAAGATGCCCTGGTGCATACCGAGGCTGGACTAGTCCCCATTGCCAAAGTGCGAATTGGGGATCGAGTGTTAACCAGTAAGGGGCTGTATCCTGTCACCAATTTCTTTGTGCAAGGGGAACAGTCGCTTTGCCGTATTCGTACCCAGGATGGCGAGTTTGAATGTACGGCGGATCACAAGGTGGCCGTGCTAACCGATGTCTTTGGCCAGTATCAGATGGTCAAGGCTAAGGATCTCAAAGCTGGTGATCGCTTGGTGTTTGTCCCCCAGGCTATCCCCGGTACGCCCACCGAACTACCCGAATTTCGCGGAGAAATTAAAGGTAAGACTAAGCCCATTCAAATTCCGGCACTGACAACCCAAGTGGCCTACTTCCTGGGCTATCTCCAGGGTGACGGCTCTGTAGCCTCTGATGGTTGGCGAGTACGGTTCCGGGTACATGAAGACAGCCCAGCCATCCTAGACCGCTTGATTGAGGTGGGGCAGGAGTTTGGCCTGGATACTCATACCCTGAGGACGCCTGAACAGTGCAAAACCAAAGCCTACGAGCTGCAATTTAACTCTTCAGCCCTCAATCAATACCTGCAACAGTTTAAGCAAGCCTCTCAGCCGTTGACAGTGCCGGACTGCATTTTGTTGGGAACCCCTGAAATTCGTAGGGCTTTCCTCGCAGGTCTAGCCGATGCCGATGGATGCCATTCCCAGGGCGTTCTGGTGGCTTCGGTTCACAAGCGATTCCTCCAACAGGTGCAGGCGCTCTACGCTTCCCTCGGTATCACGGTTCGGATGTGCAGCAGCGTCAGAAAACGAAACAATCAGTGGGAAGGTGAATTAGTCACCGTGGGTCAAGCCGCTTTTGAGGCCGTAGCTTCAGCCTTTGAAACTCACTCCATCCAGTTCTCCGTCAACCGCAGGGAAGCACCCAAACGGTTCAATGATCATGGGTTCCCCAAGGACATGGTCAGACCTTTGGTGAGTTCAACGCTTTACCATTGGGGTGCGGTTCATAAGCAAATGAACCAGCAAACCCTGAAGAAATACGTTCCTAACGCCACGGATTTAGTTCCGGTGAAGGTCAAAGGCGTTGATCTCAATATCCGCACTGCGCCTACCTACGATATTGAGGTGGCGACTGTCCATGAATTTATGTGTGAAGGCATTCTGGTCTCGAACAGTGCCGGAATGCGTCAATTCGACAGCAACGATGAACTAGCGGCGGGGGCCAAGGACAATCTCTGGCAGCAAGACGCCGAGGGCAACTGGCGCATCGACCCCGAACGGGACGTATTGCGGATGGCCAACCACACCCGCGTCTTCCACGAAAAGCCTAGCCTTCAGGATTGTGTGGACTCGGTGCGGAAGCAGTTCTATTCCGGCGAGGGTGCAATCCAGTGGGCCGGGGAGGCCAAGCGACGGGCCGGAGCCGATGACCGCTACGGCCTGAACCCCTGCGTAACGGCGGATACCTGGGTGCCTACGGGCGATGGCCCCCGTCAGGTCAAGGATCTGATTGGTCAGCAGCACAGTACTTATATTAATGGCGAACTGTTCAGCACCACTGCCGAGGGCTTCTTCTATTCCGGCACCAAACCTGTCCTCAAGCTCAGCACTGCCGAGGGGCACAGCCTGCGTTTGACCGGGAACCACAAGGTTCTGAAGGTGACGGCACAAACCCAAAAGGCTCAATACACCGAATGGGTGGAGGCCGAAATCCTACAGCCCGGAGATCGCATCCTGCTGCACAACCACCGGGGTCTACAGCCCTGGGACGGGCAAGGCACCCAGGAATCGGGCTGGTTGCTGGGGAATTTGGTGGGCGACGGCAGCTTGGCCAAAACCCAGTGGAATGATTCGGCCCTGCTGCGCTTCTGGGGGGAATCCCAGGAAGCGATGAGCAAGCACGCCATTGCCCTCTTGCAAACTGCCGTGGGCTACGAACGCCGCACCGTAGCCGCCCACTACCACCGCCAACTTAAGCATCGGGTGGTGAACTCGGCGGGGTTGGCCAGCTTCGCGGCAGAATTTGGCCTTGCTCCCGGTCATAAGGTGATTACCAACGCCGTTGAACAGGGCAGCTACGAGTTCTACCAGGGCTTTTTGCAAGGGTTGTTTGATGCCGATGGCAGCGTCCAGGGCAGTCAGGCTAAGGGGATTAGCGTGCGGCTGGCCCAAAGCAACCTAGCGAACCTGCAAGCGGTACAGCGGATGCTGGGTCGTCTGGGGATTGTGTCCACGATTTACCAAGAGCGGCGTTCAGAGGGCTATCGCGAACTGCCCGACGCGAACCGGGAACCCGCCCCCTACTTCTGCCAAACCCAGCATGAATTGGTGATCGCCAACGACAACCTTCAGGTTTTCGCAGCGCTAATCGGTTTCCAAGAACCCGCCAAGGCCGAGAAGTTGGCTGAGGTGTTGGGGCAATACAAGCGTCGGCCCAATCGGGAACGGTTTACGGCCACGGTGTCCAGCGTTGTGCCCGATGGCGTGGAAGCGGTCTACGACTGTACCGTTCCTGGCCCCGCCCGGTTCGATGCCAATGGTATCGTGGCTCACAATTGTGGAGAAATTTTAGGATCCAATTTCCACTGCGTAGCGGGTTCTACCCTGATGATCACCCGTGACGGACTCCACCCGATTCAGTCCCTCGTGGGGCAGACGGTGGAGGTCTGGAACGGTCGTCGCTGGAGCCAGGTGGTGCCTGTGCAGACGGGCCAAAATCGCCAGATGTATCGCGTCAGCTTTGGCGACGGCACTTGGCTGGATGTGACTGGGAAGCACCGCTTCTTTGTGGGAGATCGCTTTAGCAGCACCTATACCGAACTGACCACCGAGGAACTGAGTGATCGCCTCGACAGCCATCCCTATGCCCTGCACACGGAGCCGTTCCAGATTGACTACCGCGACGGCGAATTTATCGATCCCACCTGGGCCTACACCCTGGGTCAACTGGTGGGGGATGGTTCCCTGTGCCAGTCCAACAGCAAGCCCCAGCTTCAGTTGCGCCTCTATGGAGCCAAGAGCTACCAAAGCCTAGCCCTAGCTGGACGCACCTCTGGTAAGCTGCGCTACTACGCCGAAAATCCCGAAACCCCTTGCTTGCTCTACACGGGCTTCCAGGACAACTTTGACCCTGAACAGGTACGCGCCCTCAAGGCTGAAGCCCAAGCCCTAGATGTGCTGGCGGGCTGGAATCGCGAGGGCATTCTGCACTTCGTCGCTGGGTTGATTGATGCCGATGGCTCGGAAACTTCCTCCGGTGGCGTGCGGCTCTATATTTCCGACTATGATCGGGCCTATCGCCTGTATCTGCTGCTGCTGAAGTGCGGCATCCGTTCCTCCATTAATCTCATGGCCAAGGCCGGACACAAAACCAACCTAGGGGTACGGCAAAAGGATCTCTGGTATCTGCAAATTACCGACTGCGCCGCCATCCCCTGTCAGCGGGTGGATACCTCCAAAGGCCATGCACCCAAGGCTAAGGGCAAGTGGCAGGTAATTCGCTCTGTGGAGCCGCTGCCCGGACAGCATGATAGCTTCTGCTTCAACGAGCCAGAATTTCACAAGGGCGTCTTTGGCGGCACCCTGACAGGGCAGTGCAACTTGGCCGAAGTTCACCTCAACCAGCTTGATCCTGGCAATCTTCAGGATCAAGAGGATGCCTTTACATCGGCAGCGTTGTCGGTGGCGGTGCTGTTGAATCACCAATTTAACGAGCCGCGTTACCAGCAGTCGCGCTTAGAAGACCCCATCGTGGGCGTGTCCTTCACCGGACTGTTTGACTTCTTTGTGCAAGCCTTTGGCGTAGACTGGCTGCGCTGGTGGGAGGCGGGTCGGCCCGACACCATGCAGGGCTTGGAGTTTAAGCAGAAAGAGCAGGATTACCTAACTCGCTGGAAGGACATCGTCCATCGGGTGGTGTGGGACTATTGCGACCGCCACGGGCTGAAGCGGCCCAACCGTTGTACCACCGTGCAGCCTGCGGGGACGAAATCGCTGCTGACGGGGGCATCCCCTGGCTGGCACCCGCCCAAGGCCCAGCGCTTTTTGCGACGGATCACCTTCCGCAAGAATGACCCGGTGGCGATGGCCTGTATTGATTACGGGTATTCCGTGGTGCCCTCCCAGTCCGACAAGGACGAGAACGGTAACCTGCTGAACGATCCCTTCGACCCCCGCTGTACCGAGTGGCTGGTGGAAATTCCCGTAGAGGTGCCCTGGGCTAACCTGCCCGGTGCGGACGAAATTGCCATCGAAAAATTCACGGCGGCGGCTCAGTTTGACTTCTACATGCAGGTGCAGAAGCACTACACTACCCACAACACCTCGGCCACCATCGAGTTCCGGGAGCCGGAACTGGAAGCCCTGGGCGAGCGCATCTACCAGGCCATCCAAAACGACGAGGGCTACATTTCGGCGGCACTGCTGGCCCGGTTCGACGACCTGCAAACCTTCCCCCGGTTGCCCTTCGAGCCCATTGACAAGGCCACCTACGAGGCCGAAAGCCAGAAGGTGGAAGCCCGTCGCGGCACGGCGGACTTCCACTCAGCCCTGGCCCTGTACGATGCCGGAGACCTAATCGAAGCTGGCCCCGCTGGCTGCGACTCCGACAAGTGCATGATGCCGGAGCAAAAGCCGGAGTAGCGTTTGGGGGAGCCGTTCTGCCCTGGGGCAACGGCTCCCCGTCATATTGTCTTTTCTATCCGTGAGTTTCCGATGGCTGATTCCTCAGCTATCGCCTACAGCAGCCCTGCGGATTCATAGAGGCGGCGCATGAAGGCGAGGATTTTGCGGCCATAGTCGGGGTCGCTGTTCCAGCGTCCGGTGAGTTGGTCAACGAGGGGGGCAACGCCGCGCCGCACAAATTGGAACCGAGGGTCTACCTGGCTTTGGATCAGGGGTTCGAGGCTGCCGTAGGCCTTGAGGTGTTGAATTTGGGCACGAACGCCGATGCGGGCCGTGGGAAAGGACGATCCCTCCGCTCCGCCGGTGGGGGATCCCAGTCCGCCAAAGTTGTTGTGGACGGGGCTGACTCCGCCACTAAAGTGCAGGGAATTGGTTTCCACCAGCATTTGGCAAAAGGCGATGTCGTGGTTGACGCCTTCGATGGTGGATTCTTCCCGGTAGAGTTTGGCTAAGTCTTGGTATTGGGTAACGGCGGACTCGTTGACGGTCTTGAGGAACATGATGAGTTGTACCTCGGAGGTACTACCCAGCCCCATCAGGCGATCCATCGAGCCGGGACAGATCCCCAGTCCCGTCGCGGAACGTAGCAACAGGGTGCGGGTTTCGCCGTTCCAGTTGACCGACACATTGTAGCTGCGCAGATCCACCGCCTTAATGTAGACCACGTTGCCATAGCGCAGGCGGGTGATGTTGGGGGCGGTGGCGAGGTTGACCCCCAGCAGATCGGCTAAGTCCACCGGTACGTAGGAGTTGTTGTTCACGATAATACCGGTTTCGGGATAGATGCCGCCGTTGATGCTGATGCGGATTTCCGGGAAGGCTCCCTGGCGGGTGGTGGTGGCGGCAGCGGCCACGGGGGCCACCGATCGACTCCAGGAGGCCAACCCATCGGCCAACCCCAGGGCCACATCTCGCCGCTGGCTTTGGAGGATAGCCAGATCCTCGGGGCTGGTCAGGTGGCCAATTTCCATCAGCAGGGAGGGACAGCGCAGGGATCGGGTAAAGTCGAGCCACCCCGTCGGCGATTCCGTATCGGGTTTGGCTCCCCGGCTGGGCAGTTGCGTCACCCGGCGACGCAGGGCCAGCAGCAAAATTTCGGCATGGGAACGGCGCACCTCATTCTGGGCAATGTAAAATACCGAAGATCCGCGCACACCGGGGTCGCTGTAGGCTCCGCCGTGGATTTCTAGGGCCACATCCTGGGGCTGACAGCGCATATTGATCCAAGCTAGGGTTTGGGCGGCACTCAGGTCATCGGGAACCGCCAGAACCGTCACCCCCCGCGATCGCAGTTCGGCCACCACCAAGTCCCGCACTTGGATCATCTCTGCGGCCTCCGTGGTGCTGGCGAGTACCAGACCTGGATCAGCTACGCCTTCTTCGTAACCGCCGTGGCCCGCTGAAATAAAAATCTGTGCCATGGTACAAGGTATTGAGCGACTCCCTGGCCAGAATCATACCTATGAACTGGGCAATTGCAACGGATTTTCTGGCGATCTGCCCAGAAGATATCGATGGTGATCAGCCCTGGGGCCAATCCCTTCGATGAGGGCGGCTTTAGTCGTCTCGGCCAAAGGCTTGGAGCGCTTCCCCCGTGAGGCGGCACAACTGCCACTCTGGCTTGAGGTCAGCCCCCATGCGCTGATAGAACTCAATGGCCGGGGTATTCCAATCCAGCACACTCCACTCAAACCGACCACAGCCTTGGGCCACGGCCAACTGGCCCAGATAGCGAAATAGTGCCTGTCCCACGCCCTGCCGTCGGTAGTGGGGCAAGACAAACAGGTCTTCCAGGTACAAACCGGGCTTCATGAGGAACGTAGAGAAATTGTAAAAATAAAGCGCCATGCCAGCGACGGTTCCATCCAGTTCCGCTAGGACGGCTTCGGCGTAGGGACGGTCTCCAAACCAATAGCAGCCCAAATCCTCCGGGCGGCCCGTCACCTTCATCCTACGAGATTAGTTCAACGGCCTCTCATTAGCAGTGATGATTCTTTACAGATTAAGGCCACACCTTGATGACCTAACACACTTCCAACGTAGAGACGGTGTTGACCGAGGGCAAACCCACAGCCTAGACCGCCCGGCACGAAGGCCACGCCTCCGCGAAGA
>JALQST010000588.1 GCA_023264315.1 Nodosilinea sp. BSH.14 | reverse complement strand
ATTTTCATTGGAAAACTCTCCATTTTTTTCCAATCCTGAAGTCCTATATTTTTTTAACTTTTCTTTATATTTTCCTATGAGTTCTTTTGCATCGTCCAAATCTTCATCGCTTGCATTATCAATAACACCGTCAATTATGTTTTCCCACTGATTAACTTTATTCATTATTAATTTCTTATCAATTTTTACGTTCTCTTTTTTTGGATTTTCAATCCATTCGTCAAATAATATTGAATACATACCACTACTAAAATGAGACTCTTGATTATCTTGACAATATACTTCAACATCAAAATTTTTTATTTTGATATCGTGTTTGTCGTTAAATAATATTTTTTTTAGATTGAAAAATTCTTTGTATAGTTCTATTTGTTCTTCAGGAAATTGTGTGTAATCAATCATCAAATGTAAATCAACATCAGAATAATTTGACCAATTATAGTTGCACAACGAACCAGTTATAATGATATCATCAATGAAAACATCAACTTTAAGAAACTCGATGAATTGTTCGGCTATCTCCTTTATTGCAGAACGGATTTGAGGTATCATCTTTGAATCGGCATTATTTGGGTCAACCCAAATTTTAGGATTCAAAGTCTTTTTTAATGTGAAACTTTTTAAAATATTTTTACTATCCATTAAGTATAAATATCAAA
>JALQST010000587.1 GCA_023264315.1 Nodosilinea sp. BSH.14 | reverse complement strand
TGCTGTATTAGGTTTTGGTGGTCTTTACCACTCATTATTAGGTCCGGATACATTAGAAGAATCATTCCCATTCTTTGGTTATGACTGGCGTGATAAAAACAAAATGACTACAATTTTAGGTATTCATTTATGTTTATTAGGTTTAGGTTCATTCTTATTAGTAATTAAAGCAATGTACTTAGGTGGTGTTTATGATACTTGGGCACCAGGTGGTGGTGATGTTCGTTATATTACAACACCAACATTAAACCCGATTGTAATTTTCGGTTACGTATTCCGTTCTCCATTTGGTGGTGACGGTTGGGTAGTTTCTGTTAACAACATGGAAGACATCATCGGTGGTCACATCTGGGTAGGTGTTTTATGTGTTGTTGGTGGTATCTGGCACATCTTTACAAAACCATTTGCATGGGCTCGTCGTGCATTCGTATGGTCAGGTGAAGCATACTTATCATACAGTTTAGCTGCTATTTCACTTATGGGTTTCACAGCTTCATTATACTCTTGGTATAACAATACAGCTTACCCAAGTGAATTATATGGTCCAACAGGTCCAGAAGCTTCACAATCACAAGCATTTACTTTCCTTGTTCGTGACCAACGTCTTGGTGCTAACGTTGCATCTGCACAAGGTCCAACAGGTCTTGGTAAGTATCTAATGCGTTCA
>JALQST010000586.1 GCA_023264315.1 Nodosilinea sp. BSH.14 | reverse complement strand
AATTTATCACCTCTAATCTAGCAGATATCCCACCCTTAGGCCAGATCAAAATCTGTCCACCGGTGAGGAATACCTGTTAGACGGGGCGATAGAGGAGAAGTTCCCGGATGGGAAAACCTTGAAGCAACAGTTTTAGAAGATCAGTTAGAAGAGCCTTAAGGCCATGATTAGCCGGAATTATGGGAAGTCAGCCCTGGTTTGCCTTGATGGATTGAGGGGCGGGGATGGGCCAGTCACCAACGATGACCCATCCCCACCTCAGGGACTGAGTTAGAAGCGGAAGGTGGTGCGGATGACACCCCAGAAACCACTGCTGTCAAGCCCTGCAATGTTGGCATCGCCCGCAATCAGCGCAGGGGTAATGGTGAGGAACTTGTTGAGAGGCATTTCGTAGTAGCCTTCCACAATCCAGGGGTTGCTGGTACCAGCAAGCTGAGGCAGTTGCCCCCCGTAGACCCCCAGTTGAGTTCCTTCCAGGAAGAGGTCATTAATACCACCACCAGCGGTCCAGCTAAAGTCGTTGCCGCCCGTGAAGGTTTGGTAGGCGATGTGGCCACCCACAACGAACGAACCAAAGTCATAGCTAGCCAGACCAGCAAAGGTACTGACGCCACTAGCCAAGCCGGAGGCCGCCGTGTTGTTCCGCATGTAAGTGACGGCAGCATTGA
>JALQST010000585.1 GCA_023264315.1 Nodosilinea sp. BSH.14 | reverse complement strand
CTCGATCCGCTTCAGTGTCACTTTCATTCGTCAGTGTCCTTTCGTGCTTGCTCATCGGCATTCTTGTTCATGGTTGACTTGGACTCCCACACGCCCCTCGCCTCATTCTGCCGATCCACAATCTCCCGCAGGGGCTTCTTCGCAAACTGCACCAACAGCGTTCGGATGTTAGCAGCCAGTTCGTTTTGCCCCAGGTTCGCCGCAGTCTGTTTGGCATCTTGTAGTAGTTGGCATAATTTCTTGGCATCTTGGATGCACGCCGATCGGTCTAGCATAATGTGAAGCGGGTCGTCCCAATCTTTACCGTCCATCGCTCGCTCCCTTCCGTGCGGCTTCGGCGGCTTCGCGGGTGCCAAACAGTTGGTGTCCGAATCGTTCAAATTCGCCGCCATCTTCATCCCTGACGGTGTAGCACCACGCTTCGCCCACATGATATGGAATACCATCGGCATCGGTCATTTCCCGAAGTTCGACAACGCCGCACCCAACAACCTTGCCTGTGTCTGGGTTGACCGCGTACAGGTTGTTGACATGCGTAATCGGCATGTCGTCTGGCGTGACTTCCATCCGCTCCACGGTCGTTTCCAACTCAGACACCCGCGCGTATACCAGATTGACTTCCGCCCGCAGGCGTTCGATTTCGTCGGCGGCTTCTCTGAGCATTGCGCCGC
>JALQST010000584.1 GCA_023264315.1 Nodosilinea sp. BSH.14 | reverse complement strand
GCCACCGCCGCCACCGCCTCCACCGCCGTGCCTGCCCAACGGCTCCGCCTCGCCACCGTCTGGCTGGCGGGCTGCTCCGGCTGCCACATGTCGTTCCTCGACCTCGACGAGTTCCTCTTTGATCTCGCCGAGGCGGTGGATGTGGTCTTCTCGCCCGTGGGCAGCGACGCCAAGGTGTACCCCGAGAACGTCGACATCGCCCTGGTGGAGGGGGCGGTGGCGAACGTCGACAACCTGGAGCTGGCCCTGCAGGTGCGGGAGCGCACCGGGCTGGTGGTCTCCTTCGGCGACTGCGCCGTCACCGCCAACGTGCCGGGCCTGCGCAACCTCCTCGATGGGGGCCACGACGGCGCCCGGGCCGTGCTCGAGCGCGGCTACCTGGAGCTGGCCGACGCCACGGGCCAGCTGCCTTTCGCCCCCGGCGTCGTCCCGGAACTGCTGCCGAAGGTGCTCCCCCTGCACGCGGTGATTCCGGTGGACCTCTATCTGCCGGGCTGCCCCCCGTCGGCCGAGCGCATCCGTGCGGCGATCGCGCCGCTGCTGGCGGGCGAGCGGCCGGTCATGGAAGGGGCCGCCATGCTCCGCTTCGGATGAGGACCTCCCCATGACCCGCACCGTTCTCATCGACCCGGTGACCCGCATCGAGGGCCACGCCAAGATCACCCTCCATCTCGACGACGCCG
>JALQST010000583.1 GCA_023264315.1 Nodosilinea sp. BSH.14 | reverse complement strand
GGTCCCAAGCACACGGCGAAACTTGCGGCGGATGCGTTCGGCGGAAAGCTGGATCGGCGTCAGCGGGTTCTTGATTTCATGCGCGATGCGCCGGGCCACATCGCCCCATGCGGCCATCCGCTGTGCACTGACAAGATCGGTCACATCGTCAAAGGCGACCACGTAGCCTTCAAGTCCGCCATCCTCGCGCCGTCGCGTGGACAGCCGCACGAGCAGATTTTCGAGCCGACCCGCCCGGCTGACCTTGATTTCCTCCTGCGCGGTTTCGATGCCCTGTTCCCGCAACCGATCGAACAAAGGTCCAAACTCGGGGACAGCGACGGTGATTTCAACGCTGCGCTGGTTTTCCTGCCACGCCAGCAGCCGCTCGGCAGAGCGGTTGACGAAGGTCACGCGACCACCCGCGTCAAGCCCGACAACGCCCGAGGTCACGGAAGTCAGAACGGAATCGAACAGGCGCTGCCGTCGTTCGATCTGGCGCGTGTTGTCGAGCAACGTCTCACGCTGCCCTTTGAGCTGGCGCGTCATCTGGTTGAAGTAGCGGCCCAGCATGGCGATTTCATCGTCGCCGTCCTCTTCCTGCACCTTCACATCCAGATCGCCCGCCCCGACGCGCTGTGCCGCCCCAGTCAACCGGCCCACAGGGCGGCTAAGACGCTCTGCAAACCACAGGCCCAGCCAGATA
>JALQST010000582.1 GCA_023264315.1 Nodosilinea sp. BSH.14 | reverse complement strand
CTCTCAAACCAGATACTGATCGTCGCCTTGGTAGGCTCTTACCCTACCAACAAGCTAATCAGCCGCAAGCTTCTCTTTAGGCGAAAAAATTCATTTCACTCGAAAGCATATGGGGTATTAGCAATCGTTTCCAATTGTTGTCCCCCTCCTAAAGGCAAATTCTTACGTGTTACTCACCCGTCCGCCACTTGAGTTTAATCTCGTACGACTTGCATGTATAAGGCATCTCGCCAGCGTTCATCCTGAGCCAGGATCAAACTCTCTTTAAATTTCCATAAATTTTTAATTAACTTTCATAAAAAGTTTATATTTGTAAAGTTAACTTTTATATTACTAAGGAATTAAGTTAACTAAGATTTATATTCATATAAATTATTTAAACTTAAAAAACTTTATTATAATTTTAAAACTTTACTTTTGATATCAAATAAATAATTTAATGAAAGACTAAAATTTTGTTTTTTATCATTTTTCAATACAACTTCTACCTCATTCTCAATAATATTGTTTTCAACCAATTGCATCAATAATAAGATAAGATTTTTTTTAATTTGAATTAGTCTATCATTTTGAGCTTTAATTGTATTGATTAAATAAAATTTTGAAGAGTGAAATATTTTAACATCACTCTTCTTAATTATTTTATCTTTATCAAAACATATACCAAATCAAAATGTGAGTGTAACTAATATA
>JALQST010000581.1 GCA_023264315.1 Nodosilinea sp. BSH.14 | reverse complement strand
ACCGCAACCCTGTCCCAATCAAAAAACCGTGGGACAACGGCGATCGATGGCGCAACAGCTTCCGGTAAGGTAACCAAATCCACCGCAACCAGCCCCAGCGTTGATACTGACGTGAATAAATATCTAAATCCGGCCCAAACATCAAACCACTAAACACAAAGGCGATCGCCATTAGTAATGTCAGGCGATCGTTGCGGGTCACCCCAAAACTCCCACCGATGATCAACGGTGTCAGCCAGAGGGTAATTTTATCGTGGGTTTTTCCGGCTGGCATCACAACAACGGACACTGATCCGCAAAATTTTGACAGAGGATGAGACAGATTGATCACTTATGGTATATTGAGAAAGCACCAGTTGAGGGCGATTAGCTCAGTTGGTAGAGCGCCTGCCTTACAAGCAGGATGTCGGCGGTTCGAGCCCGTCATCGCCCATTAAATCACCTAGACAAACTACTGACTAAAAATTAGTCAACATTACTACCGCTGTAAACTCAACAACCCTATTGGCAGGGTTACTGCTGGATGGGATAATGAAAAGCCCCTTGTCTTTCGACAATCAATCCTTCCGACCCAGCATTTTAAGTTTATTTGACCTTTATGCGTACTCATTACTGCGGCGATCTGCGCTCAGCCCCCATCGGGGAAACGGTGACTCTTTATGGTTGGGTCGATCGCCGTCGGGATCATGGTGGCGTT
>JALQST010000580.1 GCA_023264315.1 Nodosilinea sp. BSH.14 | reverse complement strand
AGGCCTATCGGGAGATGCTCCATCAAGCGGCGGAGCGGTTGCCATCGGGGGTGAAGGTCGTGGTGCTGGCCGACCGGGGCTTTGTCCACACCGATGCCATGACGGCGATGACGACTGAGTTGGGGTGGCACTACCGCATCCGCCTCAAGCGCGATACTTGGATTTGGCGGGTCGGCCAGGGGTGGTGCCAACTGAAGGACATTCACCTGAACCGGGGGGATGCGCTCTGTTGGCACACCGTGAAACTCCATAAAGGGGAGTGGTACGGCCCCGTGCATGTCGCCTTTGGCTACAACAGCGTCAACGGCGAGTTTTGGGCCATCGTCAGCGATGAACCCACCAGCCTGCACACTTTCCAGGAATACGGTCTGCGCTTTGACATCGTAGCTTTAGCGTCCCGCAGGGTAGAAGCGTTCCTCGATGACCCATCCAACGGATGGAATCTCCAAAAATCCGAAATTCGCTCGGTTTGTGCCCTCTCCCGCCTCTGGTTTCTCCTCGCCGTCGCCACCCTCTATGTCACCGCCCAAGGCGTGGAGGTCGTCGCCACAGGCAAACGTCGGTGGGTGGACCCCCATGGGTTTCGGGGCAACAGCTACTTTCGCATGGCCTGGGATTGGCTCAAAACCGCCTTAGAACAAGATTGGCCCCTCATCCGCCACGTCCGGTTTACCCACAACTGTGACCCTGAACCCGCCAT
>JALQST010000057.1 GCA_023264315.1 Nodosilinea sp. BSH.14 | reverse complement strand
CACCATGCCCAAGCCCTGGAAATTCCAGCGGCCCAGCAGGGGCTTGAGGTTGGCGGGGGTGATGGGTTCCACCGCAAACTGGTCGCTCACCTCGGGGGCGTGGGCATTGAGGTAGCTGAGGGCGTCGTAGTCGGCTTGGAACACCAGCAGAAACTGGGCCACTGGGTCGGGGCCATCGGTGCGAAGACGGGCGGCTAGGTAGCGGCCATCGGCGCGGGAGCGGAGGAGGTAGTAGAGGGGGGACACGGGGGCGGGGGTGGGGAGTGGGGAGTCGGGGGTGGGGAGTGGGGGATTATTGGCTACTCCAGCGGCCTTCGGGGAGCCATTGGCCACCGAGGGCTTCCACCTGTTCCTGGGTCATGGCGTAGACCCAGGCGTGGGTGAGGAAGGTTTGATCGGGGGTGTAGATCGTGTGCCAAATGCGTAGATATTCACTGTCCTCAGGATGATCGGGGTAGAAGGATTCAAACTCATCCAGATTGGTGAGGGCGGCGGTGTTGGAGAAGGTCAGCAATGTGCCCTCTACCCAACCTGATTCTAGGGTGAGGGCCGGATAGCCCAGGGACAAATCGTAGAGCCGACCGGGGGCTAGGACGTTCTGCTGATCGATGATGTAGGATTCACAAAATCGCCGAAACGCCGATTCTCCGGGCTTCAGCGTGCCATAGACAAACACCTGGCACGTCATTTTACGATTGCCTTCCCCTGGCCCTTGGCTTTCGGTCATGGTCTTAATCCGTTGGTACTCTTGATGCATTGCCGCGAATTGATACCAGATTACCGATCTACGGTACCCAATGTATCTATGGCGGCCCATCCATCGCCCAGGAAGCGGATCCCCTAGCCCGTTTCCCCGCCACGGTCTAATAACTTCCTGAAGAAAACCGGGGTCAGCCGCGAGGTGAGCGTATCCTAACAATACAGAACCCTTACTGTCTGGGAAACACCGCTAGATTCCCGCTATAGCGTCAGTCTACGGCAATTCCCGGTGGCCCTTGGCGGGGAGGACATCGTTGGCTATGGCAATCTACGGTCTTAGCTTCATCGCCGGGGGCATTTTTGTGCTGCTGGCGGCCATTGGCGGCTTGGATGGGGTCGATATCGATACCGATTTTGACTTGGATCTTGATGCTGCGATTCCCGACACCATCGACGACATCGACGTGGGCACCCAGATCGATCAAACCCTCACGGCCCTGCGATCTCGCTGGTGGCTGCCGCTTCTGAGCCTGCGCTTTTGGACGTTTTTCCTCTGTTTCTTTGGCCTCACAGGGCTGCTGATCACCCTCGTCACCCCAGACCTCGCCCCCTGGGTGACGGCCCTGATCTCGGTGGGCATGGGAATTTTCTGCGGCTGGGTGGCGGCGGCGGTGCTGCGGTCCCTCAGTCGCCAGCCCATCAGCAGCATGGTGAAGCCGGAATCTTTGATTGGCCAAGTGGGCCAGGTGGAAATCCCCTTCGACCAAACCAGTCGCGGCAAAGTCCAGCTCGTGCTGGGCGATTCCACCGTCAGCTATTTCGCCATCACCCAGGAAGAACGCGCCTTTGCCGTCGGTGAATCCGTCCTGGTCGTCGGCATGGAGCACGGCAAGCTGTGGGTGGCCTCAGCGGAGGAGGTGGGGGATTAGGGTGTCGGGAATCGGGAGTCGGGCGTCGGAAGCTAAGAGGGGGGGCGCACGATGGAAAAACACGGGTTAACGTTCCGGCTCCCCTCTCCCTCCTGGTAGAGGGGCTGGGGGTGAGGGCCAAGGCTGAGGTGTACAGCGTACGTCTGCATCAGGTTCCATTGAGGTCGCTAGGAGAGGTTGGTTATGGCAGATGGGATGAATCACGTAGAAACGGTCGTGGCGGCGGAAACGTTGCCGCCGGAGCCAGCGGTGCCCGTGGTGACGCAGTCGGTGGGCGGCGGGGCCATGGCCTTTTTGATTTTTGCGGCGCTGATCACCATTTGGGGTGTCAATGCCCTGGTGCAGATCTGCGACCCCAACAAGATTTTGATTATTTCGGGCCGCAAGTATCGCCGCCCTGATGGGCAGGTGGTGGGTTATCGGGTCATTTACGGCGGGCGCACCTTTCGCATCCCGATTTTGGAAACCGTGCGGATGATGGACTTAACCACCATGCCCGTGCCCATTGAGGTGACGAACGCCTACGCCAAGGGGGGCACACCGCTGGATATTCAGGCCATTGCCAACGTTAAAATTGCCCGCGATGAAACCCTGGTGGGCAACGCCATCGAGCGCTTTTTGGGCCGAGGTCGGGAGGAAATTTCCCGCGTGGCCCGCGAAACCCTGGAGGGCAACCTGCGCGGTGTGGTGGCCACCCTGACGCCGGAGCAGCTCAATGAGGATCGGCTTCAGTTTGCCGAGCGCATCGCCAGCGATGTGCAAAACGACCTAGCCAAGCTGGGAATGCAACTGGATACGCTGAAAATCCAGAGCGTGGCGGATCAGGTGGACTACCTGAATTCCATTGGGCGGCGGCAAATTGCTACGGTGGTGAAGGATGCGGAAATTGCCGAATCCAACGCCGTGGCCGAGGCCGAACAAGTGGAAGCCGATAGCGGCAGAGAGGCCGAAGTTGCCCAAACCCAGGCATTAACGGCGATTCAAGAAAAGGAAAACGAACTGCGCCGCATCACCGCCGAGGTGGAACGACAGGCCCGCATCGAAGAAGAGCGCACCCAGGCCGCCGCCGCCGAAGCCAAAGCCAGAGCCCAGCGGGAACTGCAAGCCGTTCGCGCCGACCTAGAACAGGCCCGACTGGAGGTGGAAAAGGTGCTGCCCGCCCAGGCCCAGCGTCGCGCCCAGGAATTTCAGGCCAGGGGTGCCTCGGCCAGCCTGGAGGAAAATGCCAAGGCCTCGGCCCAGGCCAGTGAACTGCTGGTGCGGGTGTGGCAAGACACTGGGGTAGATGCCTCGGAACTGTTCCTGGTGCAGCAGTTGGAAATGGTGTTGAAGGAAGCGGGACGTATCCCCGGTCGGTTGAATTTGGGCCATGTGAATGTGATCGACAACGGCGACGGCAAGGCCGTTGCCTCCCTGCTGAATGCCTACCCCGAAATGGTGAAGCAGTTCCTCCACCAATCCGAGTCGATTTTGGGCATTCCCCTCACCCGCAATGCGGATTCTGCGCCAGCGCCGACCCGCCCCCGGATGGCTCCCTCCCCGACGGCCCCAACCACGCCAGATCCAACCACGCCACCTCCAACGAGCGACCTATAGGGGATCGGTGCATGGCTTCGCGTTGGCGTTAGCCTCGCCTTAGCGTTATGCACCCTACAAAACCAAACCCAATCACCAACAACGAATAAAAACTCTCTGGAGGAAATCATGGGCCTAATTTTTGCTTTGCTGGTCGTTATGTTTGGGGCGACGGGTAGCCTCATCCTGGTCATTCGCAACCTGTATTACATCTGCCAGCCCAGTGAGGTACTGATTTTTGCCGGAGATCGGCGCACCATCAGTGATGGGCGACGGGTGGGCTATCGCTTGGTGAAGGGCGGTAGCAGCATCCGCAAACCCCTGTTGGAAAAGACGTTCCGCATGGAACTGACCAACATGATCATCGAACTGCGGGTGACGAACGCCTACTCTAAGGGCGGCATTCCGCTGAATGTGGACGGGGTGGCCAACATCAAAATCGCCGGGGAAGAACCCGCCATCCACAACGCCATTGAACGGCTGCTGGGTAAGAGCCGGGAAGAGGTGGAAAAAATTGCCCGCGAAACCCTGGAAGGCAACCTGCGCGGCGTGTTGGCCAGCCTGACGCCGGAGCAGGTGAACGAGGACAAAATGGCCTTTGTGCAAAACCTCCTGGACGAGGCTGACGATGATCTCGCCCAACTGGGGCTGATTTTGGACAACCTGCAAATCCAAAACATCTCCGACGACGTGGGCTACCTCAACTCCATTGGCCGCAAACAGCGGGCCGACCTGCTGCGCGATGCCCGCATTGCCGAAGCCGAAGCCAAGGCCCAGTCGGCCCTGCAAGCCGCCGAAAACCTGCGCCGCACCTCCCTGCGCCAAATTGAGGCCAAAATTGCCACCACCCGCGCCGATGCCGACCGCCGCCTGCAAAACACCCTCAGCCAGCGCCAAGCCGCCATTTCCGAGGCCGAGGCCGAAATTGCCGCTGAAGTGGCCCGCACCGAAGCCGCCTTGGCCGTGCAGCGAGAACGCCGCAATCAGGTAGAGCAACAGCTTCAGGCCGATGTGATTGCCCCCGCCGCCGCCGCCTGCCAACAGGCTCAAGCCCAGGCTAAGGGGGAAGCGGCCAGCATCATCGAAGACGGTCGCGCCCGGGCCGAGGGTCTCCGTGCCCTGGCCGCCACCTGGCAAGCCGCCGGAGACAATGCCCGGGAAATCTTCCTGTTCCAAAAGCTGGAATCCCTGCTGTCTGACCTGGTAGACACCGTGCCCCAGGTGAACGTGGAGAAAATCACCGTCATCGATGCCAGCGGCGGCACTAATGCCACCAAAATCGCCGCCTTTATGGCCCAACTCAAGGAAAGTACGGGGCTCGATCTGGGGCAAACCCTCCAGTCCCTAGGCCCGAATTCCCCGCCGCCGCCCCCCGAGGCTCCCTAGGTGCCGGGGGGGTGGCCCGATGGCCGGTTAATGGCCGGCCATACGGTGGCCGATGTCTTTCACGTCGGCGGTTTCGATGGGGCTGTCGTAGGTGAATTGGCCTTCGCTCAGCACCAGAATGCGATCGCTCAGCACCAGCAGTTCATCCAGGTCTTCGCTCACCAGCAGCACCGCCACCCCTCGGTTGCGGGCCTCCACGATGGCGCTATGGATGAAATCCACCGCTGAAAAATCGAGGCCAAAACAGGGGTTGGCGGCAATCAGCAGGCGGATATCCGGCGACGACAGTTCACGGGCCAAAACAGCGCGTTGGACGTTGCCCCCAGACAGATTTTGGATGGGCGTCTCGGGGGAGGGGGTTTTCACGGAGAAGGTGGCAATCAAGCCCTGGGCGGCACTGCGGATGGACTTTAGCACCAGCCACAGGCTCCATTTCGCGTGGGGAGGACGGTCAAAATTGCGCAGGGCTAGGTTTTCGGCCACGCTCATCCCCGGCACGCAGGCATTGCGCAGGGGTTCCTCCGGCAGGGCACAAACCCCCAGGCGGGTCATTTCGGCCCGGGTGGCTCCGTAGGGCGCACCGTTGACATGGATTTCGCCTTGGGTGGCGGAACGCTGACCCGCCAGCACCTCCACCAGTTCCCGCTGGCCGTTGCCCGACACCCCGGCAATGCCCACAATTTCGCCGCTGCGGATGGCCAGATTGAGGGGGCCGAAGGCGTCTAGGCCATTGTCCTTGTGGGCGGCGAGGTCGTGGATCTCGAGCATGGGCACGGGGTCGGCCTGGGCAAGCTTCGCCATGTCCTTAGTTTGGCGTTCTTCCCCCAGCATCATGTGAGCCATATCCGCCACCGTCAGGTCAGCAACCGACCCGTGGCCCGCCAGGTGGCCCTTCCGCAGCACTGTGACTTCATCGGTGAAGGCCATCACCTCCCGAAACTTGTGGGTGATCAGCAGGACACTGAGGTGGCCCGCCTGCACCTCCTCCCGCAGCAGCCCCAGCACCTCATCGGCCTCGTCGGGGGTGAGCACGGAGGTGGGTTCATCCAAAATGAGGATGCGGCTTTTGAGATAGAGCTGTTTGAGGATTTCCAGCTTTTGCTTTTGCCCCGCCGCCAATTGCGCCACGGGGGTATCTAAATCCACCCGAAAGGGGGAATCGTCCATGAAGGCATGGAGGGCATCGTACTCGGTTTTCCAGTGGATCACCTGGCGATGGTCGTAGCGGGAGAGGACGAGGTTCTCCGCCACCGTCATCGCGGGCACCGATGTGAAATGTTGGTAGACCATGCCGATGCCAAAGGCGTGGGCATCCTTGGGGCTTTTGATGGTGTGGGGCTGGTCATCCACCCAAATTTGGCCAGCGGTGGGGGCGTAGAACCCCATGATGCATTTGACGAGGGTGCTTTTGCCCGCGCCATTTTCCCCCAGCAGGCCGTGTACGGTGCCCGGTTTGAGGGTAAGGCTCACGTCTTGTAAGGCCACCAGCGACCCAAAGTGCTTGGTCATCTGGAGCACCCGCAGCTCCGGGGGAGTGGTTTTGAGATGGGATTCGAGGAGTGAAGTAGTCAGGGCCATGGAACGCCAACGCCGCAATAGAAGATGGTGCATCATAGCCCCTGGGCCGTCGTCAATGCTGTTAGCAAACGCTCATTTTCTACGGCTGAACGCACCGCCACCCGGAAGTAATCATCGCCCAACTCCGCAAAGCTGAGGCAGTCGCGGATCAGCACTTGGCTTTGGCGAAGGAGAGTGTGCTGGAGGGCGGTCACGGATCCGTTGGATCTGACCAAGAGATAGTTGGCGGCGCTGGGCAGGGGCGACAATCCGGCCCGGGCCGCTAAACCGTCCTGGAGGGCTTGCCGGGTGGGGGGCAACCAGGCCCAGGTTTCGGCTTGGAAAGCCTGATCCGCCACCGCCGCCATCGCCGCCGCCACCGCCAGGGTGTTCACCGGCCAAGGATCGCGCCACCGTTGCCAACGGTGCAGCCGGTCGGGGTGGCCGAGGGCATAGCCCAGGCGCAATCCCGGCAGGCTATAGAACTTCGTCAAGGACCGAATGACCACCAGGTTGGGGTAGCGCTCTACCCACGGGGCCAAACTTGGCGCTGCGGTCGGCGGCAAAAAATCCATAAATGCCTCATCCACCACCACCAACCGAAAGTGATCCAGCAGCGGACGGAGGTCATCGAGGCTAAACAGGTGCCCCGTGGGGTTGTGGGGATTGTTGACGAGGATACCCGCCTCGGGGAGGGCCGTGGCGATCAGCTCTTCAACACGCAGATCAACCGTAGGCACGGGGTCAGCCCCCGTCGCCAAGGTCAACAGCGGCCAGGGCGTGATTGTCCCATCGAAGCTGTGGCAAGCCCGCTCGTAGTCATTAAATGCCGGGGTTGGCAGGTACATCGAGGGGCAACCCAGGGTAACGAGATCGCGGGCAGCCCAGGTAATCAATTCGGCAGCTCCGTTTCCGGGCAGCACCCAGTCCAGCGAAAGATGGTGGTATGCCCCCAGGGCCGAACGCAGATCTCCGTAGGCAGGATCCGGGTAGTGCCCTAGGGTTGTCAGGGCCGCCTGGAGCGCCCGCTGCACCGATTCCGGTGGCCCCAGGGGGTTAATGCTGGCAGAAAAATCGACCAGTACCCTGGGGGAACAGCCTGCGATCTCAGCCGCCCAGGCTAAATTACCCCCATGGACTGGTCTTGGATCCAAGCTTGGTTCAAGGAACTGTGGCAAGGCCCGTTACTGAGCAACCTTTTCTTTGAACAGCTTGCCAGCGGAAAAAGCGGGCACTTTGGTGGCGGGGATAACCATGGTGTCGCCCGTTTTGGGGTTCCGACCTTCGCGCTCCTTGCGTTCCCGACGCTCGAAGGAACCGAAGCCCACGAGGGTCACTTTCTTGCCTTCGGCTACCGCTTCCATGATGGCGTCGATGGTGGCCGTAATCACGGAGTCCACATCTTTTTTGGTAATTTGCTTATCCAGGCTAGCGGAGGCTTTCTCGGCCACCTTGTCAATCAGTTCGCCTTTGTTCATGTTGTCTCCTATGGAAAAAGGAACAGGATGGGGCTATGGCCCGAGGGGAATCCTCACCCTGCCGCTGACCCGTGGTCCACATCGGCAGAAGGGCTGAAACCCCTGTAAATGCAGAATTTCACTGAATCATTCTAAGGGGAACTTTCCTAAAGTGGATCGCCAAAACCTTTAATTTATGTGGATTTCGGCCATTTTTAAGAAAGTTAACGGCTTTCCCCGCCAAGCCTTGACCAATCCAAAAACTCAGCCCAATCTCTGAAACCCTTATTCCATAGGCTTTTAGATCTTTGCAGAGGCCGTAAAGCCTGATTCTCTCGTTATCCATCGTAACGTGGGCCACCGCCCTGCCATCCCCCAGGGTTAGCCTGGGGCCTAATGGGGGATGGGGCAGGACAACCCTCGGTGGGCAACCCCTAGAGTTTGGTGTGGGCACCGTCGCAGAAGGGGGAATTGGCCGTGCGCTTGCAGGCGCAGAGGGCCACCTGTTTCTCCGCCTCCAACGTGAACTTCATGGGCGTGAAGTCGGTGCCTTTGTGGCCTCCATCGCAAAAGGGCTGGTTGGCAGATTGACCACAGGTACACCAGTAGTAGTCTCCGGCTTCCAGGGTCAAGACAACGGGCTTGGTATCGGCAATGACAGGCTCAGCCATGGTGATTTCTCGCTAAATAACAGTGGACACAACGGATTGGACAGGGGACAAGGGCGATTTAGCGCCCGATCTAGGCAGCCATGTCAAACAGTAGGAACTCGGTTTCGGGGGCGGTGCTGGCTAGGGCGAGATGATCCACCGCCTGGATCGCCGCACCATCGCCAGCGGTGAGGGCTTGGCCATTGAGGGTGATCCCTCCCTGGGCCACCTGGAGCCAAGCCATGCGGCCTTCGGCCAGGGGATGATTGACCTCGTCACCCTCCCCTAGCACCGCGCTGTAGAGGCTGACATCTTGGTGAATCGTCACCGATCCGTCGCGGCCATCCTGGGAGCCGATCAGGCGCAGACGGCCCTGCTTTTCCTCGGGGGCAATGTAGATTTGCTCGTATCCCGGATCGATGCCGTTGGTGGCGGGTAACAGCCAAATTTGCAGTAAATGCACGGGATCCATCTCCGAAGCATTAAATTCGCTGTGCAGAATACCCGTGCCCGCCGACATCCGCTGCACATCCCCAGGCCGAATGATGGATCCGTTGCCGATGCTGTCTTTATGCTCTAAGGAGCCAGACAACACATAGGTGACGATCTCCATATCCCGGTGGCCGTGGGTGCCAAACCCCTGGCTGGGGCTGATCTTGTCTTCGTTGATCACCCGCAGCGGCCCAAACCCCATGTACCGAGGATCGTAGTAATTGCTGAAGGAAAAGGAATGCCGCGTATCCAGCCAACCCAAGTTGGCCGCTCCCCGCTCCCCCGACGGACGAATCGTAATCATGACGATGCCTCCTAGAATATCCATGGGGCCAGAGCCTGAGCGCTGGTTTTATCCCCATAGCTACCCTAGACTGAATCTCTAGAAAAGACAATAATCATTTTTATAGACATATTGTCCCTAAAATAACGACAATTCTGTTCGCTGTCCCGCCCCTACCCCACTCCCCACTCCCCACTCCCCACTCCCCACTCCCGACCATGGACAAATTCGAGAGCATCCGCGCCTTTACCCAAGTGGTGGAATCCGGTGGTTTTGCCGCTGCGGCCCGCAAAATGGGCCTCTCTCGGTCGGCGGTGAATAAGCTGGTCATCCACCTAGAAGACGATCTGCAAACCCAACTGCTACACCGCACCACGCGGCGGGTGTCGGCTACGGCCACGGGGCGGGCGTTCTATGAGCGCTGCGTCAATATTCTGGCGGATTTGGAGGAGGCGGAACTGGCCCTCTCTCGCTTGCAGGAGGAGCCGAGGGGCCATCTGCGGGTGAATGCGCCCATGACCTTTGGCACCCTGCACCTTGGCCCGCTGCTGGTGGATTTTATGGCCCACTACCCCGAGTTACAGGTGGAATTGAGCCTGAATGACCGCTTCATTGATCCCGTGGATGAGGGCTTTGATGTGACGGTACGCATTACCGCCGACCCCGGATCTGCCGGACTGATTGCCCACGCCCTCGCCCCCTGCCCGATGGTGATCTGTGCCGCCCCCAGCTACCTTCAGCGGCACGGCACCCCCACCCACCCCACGGATCTCGAACACCACGCCTGCCTCCACTACGGTCATCGTTCTCAAACTAATACCTGGACGCTCACCCCCGCGAACCAAAGCCCGGTGGTGGTGGCGGTGCATGGCCCCCTGTGTTGCAATAATGGCGAAGTTCTACAACAGGCGGCCATCGCCGGACTCGGCATCACCCTGATGCCCCGATTCATCCTAGAGGACGCCCTACAACGGGGCCAGCTCCAGCCCATCCTGCCGGACTTTTGCCCCCCCGCCAACCATATCTACGCCCTCTACCCCGTCAACCGCCATCTCTCAGTGAAGGTGAAGGCGCTGATTGAATTTCTCCAGCAGCGCCTCCCCCTCAGCAGTGGATCGACTCAGCCCATCAGCCCCACGACCTGTAGGCAGGCCAAAGCCGACTCAGAAATCCCCGATTCCCAAGCCGACACACCGTAGGGGCGAGGTTTCCTCGCCCGCTGATATTCTCGCCCGCTGATATCAGGACAACCTTGATCTAAAGGCAATCCCAGAAATTGTCTGCACCCACGAGGGACTCGTAGCGTTCGAGTTGGTCAAAGGAAAAGTCCACCATGGTGGGCACGACGAGGGGACGGGCTGGGCTTTGCTGACGAACAAACAACTGCCCGTCCCGGTCGTACAAAAACAGCGAGACATGCTCGTCGTCTTCAAATTCGGCCACTAGGCCATACTCAAAACCGGGCCAGTCCATGGGCTGTTGGGTGGTCCAGTCTTCGGGACGATAGGGCTGGGCTAGCTTAACCACGTCTCCGGCGGTAATGGCGTACTCAGACACGGCGGGTCTCCTCTGGAAATGACGGGTGAAAATGACGGCTGACAAAGGGGTGCGGTGGAAAGGGCCATCGAGGAAACGCCGCTGATGGGGAGCGGTTGACGGTATCCTCCGATACGTTTTCCATGCCGTTTAGCCAGCTTACCGTAGTTTTGCGGAGCATGGCCGATTTCTGTATTCAGAAACACAGTTTTTAAGAAAGTCTTTAAGACGTCGGTTGCAGCGGCCTTCAGAACCCGCCGGTTTGGAGATGGTGCAGGGATTGCCGGGGCGCGGCAACGGCAATCCCTGCTGCCGTCAACCCTACCGTTGAAACCATCCCGTGAGGGCCAGGGCCAGGGCATCGGCGGCGTCATCGGGACGGGGAATTTTATCGAGGTCGAGTTCGCGGGCGACGGCTTCTTGGACGTCGGCCTTGTCGGCGTTGCCGTACCCGGTGAGGGCTTGTTTGACCTGGGCGGGGGTAAATTCTGTCAGCGGTAGTTGATATTGGGCGAGGACGAGCATGACCACCCCCCGCGCCTGGGCCACCAAAATCGTGTTGCCCATGCGATAGAAGAAGAATTTTTCGATCACCACCTGATCGGGCTGGAACTGGTCGATCAGGTGGTGGAGATCGTCGTAAATCGTACAAAGCCGCTCCCCGACCGGGGTTTTGGCTGGGGTGGAAATGACGCCAAAATCCACCACCGTAACGCCTGACTCGGTCTCCTGGGGATGGGTGTCTATGACGCCAAACCCCAGGGTGGCCAAGCCAGGATCGATGCCCAAAATGCGGGTCACGGTAAACGGTCAGTTACGGCGAACGGAATTGGCAAACGGGATCACTTCACCCCAA